>JAVBYA010000378.1 GCA_030824295.1 Bacteroidota bacterium | reverse complement strand
CCGCACATACAGGCGTTGGATGTTGCCAGATACTCCACGATCGCCACACGGGCGGGATGCGCCAAGGCTTTAGCGTAGTCCGCCAATCGGTTCTGTTTTGCGGTGAATTCGTCTTTTTTGGAGAGTCCCATGATGTCTTTATTTATCGTAATATTACGATATAAGTTTCACTATTGCAAGAAAAATATTGGGGGGGGCAAGGGAGCGAACAACCTTGCGAAGGTTTCAATGGGATAGATGTGCAACCTTCGCAAGGTTCATACGCTGAGGAGCTGCTCGAAGAATCCGCCGAAGGTCCGTTCCTTATTGATGAAATGGATCTCCAGGATCCAGTCGCGAGGGCTGCCGAGAACATCCAATTCGCTGAGTTTGATGTGATTGTTGGGATGAAGGTAATTGTGTTCCTCATCGCCGAGGATATGCTCGTGGGGGAAGTTGCCGATCAGATGTCCGCAGTGGATGTTGCCGAAGTCCCATCCGTAATTCCCTGCGAGCGACGCGATATACCGGTAGTAATCTGCGCCGGTGAGCGTCTCTTTGTGTTCTTCGTAGTACCGCTTCCCGTCATTCCATGCGGACTCGATATCGTTCCGCAGTTTGATCCGCTGCGGATCATTGCCGAGCACGTACGTCCGTCCAAAATCCGCTTCCCAGTCCTCAAACACCGGACCGAAATCGAAGAAGAGGATGTCCTCTTTCTGAATGATAAGATCAGGCGGGTTCTCGCGGTACGGCAGGAGCGTGTTCTTCCCGGCGCGGACGATCCGTTTGTGCCAATACTTGCGGATGCCGAACATCTCGAACGCCAGTTCATACACTTCGTCGTTCAGCACCTTCTCGGATTTTTCCGCGACGATCAAGCCGCGTGTTTCGATCTCCTGAAAAAGCGCGACGGCATTCTGCTGCGCCTTCAGCAGATGGAGCTTCCGTTCGGATAGTTGAGCCATTACCGTCCTCCAAAAAAGTAGACGAGCATCTCCGGCAGCCGCTCGCGCCAGCTTGCCCACTGGTGACCATCGGTCACCTCTTTATAATAGTGCGGGATGCGCAGTGAGGAGAGAAGATCACTGTATTCCCTGTTCATGCCGACGAAATCGATCTCCTCGCCGAACGGCGGCCGGATGTGCAGATCATACAGGCCGCAGTCAAGATACAGCTTGAACTGAGGGGGGAGTGTATTCTGCTCTGATGCGCGGCGTGTTGCTGCGCGCAGCTGCGGAGTAACGGTCAACGATTGTCCGCCGGTGTTCCCGAAGACATCCGGACGGGAGAGCGCCGTGTAGACCGCCGCATGGGCGCCGGCAGAGATGCCGATGACGGCGCGGTACTGCGGTGTACGGTCGGTCCGATAGACAGCGTCGATCATCCGCACGACCTCATGGACCGTGAAGAGGGTGAATCGGTCGAGACTCGTTGTGATATACTCCCGCTCCCGGTCCACCGGCGGGATAAAGACCGCCAGGACGGGAGGTATCCTGCCGTCCGCGATCAGATTATCCAGGACCACATTGATCCGCATGAACTCCAGCGCCTCAAGTCCGTCGTGCACGTACAGCACCGGTAGAGCATTCAGTGTATCATATCCTGCCGGACGATATACTTTGATGGGACGTGCGGCGATCACGTACCGGCGGAGCGGGGAGACCAGTGTATAGAGAGGAGCGAGGGAATCGATGCTGCCGCGCGGCACCTCGGAACGGAATGTGAGATACGGTGAAGGAACGAACTTCGGCATACGCACTTCTGAATGAGGACCGAATCCGCTCGGCGTGATGTTCGGGTTCTGCGGATCAAGTTTCTCCGTACCGTTGATGATGAACTTGTAATCGAGCCGTGCATGAGAAGGAACGGTGAAGGTGCGATAGAACAGCGAATACGTTCCGCACGGGAGTTTGGTCAACGGATCGGAAGAGTTCCACCGCTGCAGGTCACTGATGACGGCCACACTGTCCGCATCGCCGTACAGAACGAAATGGAGCAGTGAATCCTGTTCAATGATCGGAGCGATCCGTATCGTGTTGAGATACTTCTCGATGACCGGCTGCCGTTGTTCTGCCGGAAGCTGTTCCAGCGAGTGGACGATAGAAAGGAACGTCTCCGCAGGAAGCAGCGGAGCAAAGAAAAGGGAAACCAGTAAAATTGAGCGGGAGATGTGCTTCATGAGAATACGATCGGTGAAATGAAATGGTACTGATGGTTATCGTGCCGATCCCTTGCCGGGAATGTCGTTCACAAAATGTTCGATGAGTTTCCTGTCCTGCATCGTGACAAAGACATCCTTCCCGTCGGGACCGCCGAAGACGAGATTGCTGCAGTTCTTGCCGGTGAGCGGTATCTCGCGCAGCAGTGAACCGGCGGGAGAGAGGACGGCGATCGTTCCCTTCCCGTACCGTGTGATGTAGAGATTCCCTTCCGCATCACATTTCATCCCGTCCATTCCGAAATCGGGAAAGGTATGGAAGAGCGTTTTCCCCGATACATTCCCCGCTTCGTCCACATCGTATCTCCAGACCGTGCGCTGGATGCTCTCGTTCACATAGAGCGTCCGCTCGTCCGGACTCAGCTCGATCCCGTTCGTCGTGCCCATGGAATCCTCCAGCAGATGCGTGGAGCCGTCCGGATCGATGCGCCAGAGTTTGCCGGTGCTGGTTTTCCAGTGCGGATCCGACGCAAAAAGTTGATCGCGTGCGTTGATGCAGAGATCGTTCGGCTGATTGAAGAGGGAATCATGCGCGTGCACCGAGACCGTTCTGTCCTTCATCGATACTTTCAACACGTTGTGCATCGGATAATCGGCCAGGAACATGTCCCCGGCGCGACCGAATTTGATGCTGTTCGCCACGCTGCCGGCGGGAAGTTCAACGAACAGCTCTGCATTCCCACGGCGGTCCACCTTGCCGATGGTGCCGTTCCGTCCGAAATTGACCACGTACAGCGTCCCCGCCGCATCGAACGCCGGTCCTTCAATGCTGCCGGTGAAGAGCGCCGGTGCGGTGAAGTCCTTCGCCGAGTGGAGCGTTGTGCAGCCCGCAGCGAACAGTGATACTATGATGGTGATGACGAAGATGATGCGCATGGTGATTCCTGATTACACGTGATAGAGTGCGAGAGCGACTGCCGTGGACCATGACAGTACTTTGAATTCTCCGTTCAACAGAGCCTGCATCATCTCGTTCCGTGAAAGGGTGAGTACCTCTTGTTCCTCCAGGTCGTCCGCGATGATCTCGCCGACCTGATGTGCATGGCGTGCAAGATAGAGGTTCGCCATACCGTTGCCGTGGTTGCCGTCGCACGGGAAACGTCCGAGCGTGATCCATTCCTTCGCTTCAAAGCCGAGCTCCTCGCGCAGTTCCCGCTTGGCACAGGCGAGCGGGTCCTCGCCCGGTTCCAAATAACCGCCGACCGGTGCGAGGGAGAGTCCGCTCACCGCATACTTGGTCTGCCGGAAGCAGACGAAATTCTCGTCCTCATCCTGCACGACCACGTTCACATAATCCGGCGAGACGATCCAGCACCAGTTGTTCAGCACGGTGCCGTCCGGCAGCTGGATGGAATGGTCCTCCACCCGGAGCCATTTGCTGTGGTCGAGGATGGTGGTGCGCGAAAGGGTCGTCCAGGGTTTCATGTGCGTTTCAGCCGATGCAGATAGATGAAGGAATGCATGACCGCGGCGGCAACACCGCCGACCAGCAGAACGGTCATGATGATGGTGAACAGGATCTCTTCCACCTGCAGAAGGAGCAGGAGCGGGATCGCCGCAAGGATGACCACACCGAGCAGCCGCAGCTGCCGTCCGGAATATTCGTTCACCGCGTACCAGAGCTCTTCGGACGCCAGTGTTTCCGGAACGCGGAAACCATAGAGGTCGTTCGGAGGGATGCGCCGTTTGATGAGCGGGTGGGCAAGACCGATGAAGAGTGCTCCCACAGCAGCATACAGAATGACAGGTACGATCATACGAACTTAGATGGTTATTGCATACAGTAATGCATCGGTAACGATGCCGTCCTTCACCACCGCTCGGTGCAGCCGTGCTTCACAGCGGTATCCGTTCTTTTCCAGCACACGGGCAGATGCGGTGTTCCACTCGAAGATATCGGCATAGATGCGCACGACATCGAAATGTTCGAACCCGTACCGGGTGACGGCGCCGACCGCTTCGGAGACGATCCCGCGTCCCCAATATTTCTCGCCGAGCCAATAGCCGATCTCCATCGATTTGCGGTAGACATCGTCCTTGGCGATCAGACCAATGCTGCCGGCCGCCTCGCCGTTCACAACAATGGCGAACACGCTCTCGGAAAGATGCATGGACGCGTGCTGCACCCAGCGCACGGCATCGCTGCGCGTGTACGGATGCGGGAAATGGTCCCGCACGTTCATCCAGACCTTGCGGTTGTTCGCGTGACGCTCGAGTGTGGATTCGTCCCCCGGACGCCAGGGACGCAGGAGGGAATGCTGCAGCCGGAACTCCATCGCGTCACACCGCCACTTTCACGATCGCTTTCTTCGTGACGGTCATCGGAGGCTGGGGCGCATGCGCATCCTCCGGGAAGAGGACCGCGAACATGTCCGACACCATGTGGACCGTGAAGAGCGGGGGATCGTTATAGAATGTCACATCCTTCTCTGCGCTGTACTCCGCCGCCACATTCCGGCAGGAATCGACATCGTGCCATTCCAGCGGGAATGAACCGTCCACCGCGATCTGGATGTCGATGTAATTCCGGTGCGATTCGAGTTTGCGGCGTTCCTTCCCCGTATGGTCGTCCGCAATGATGAGATAGATATCGTCTCCCTCAATATCATGGCGTCCTTCGGGAAGCGAACGAAGATCGGTCCGTTTCAGATAATCGAACGCATGCTTGAAACTTGGATGGACGGGGAAATATTTCTCGGCGCGGGAGAGATGGTCGAGGATCATGGCGGGGTCCTTTCAGCAATGAACAGGGATTGGGACAGGCGGATCGATCTGCTGTTAAGGTAGATGTTTATGGGAAAAACTACAAGGGTTCATTCGCCGAACACCCAAACACTGCGCACACAGATCATATGATCGAAGGTGCGAATACCAATAGTACAATACCGGCAAATACCCGATGTTTTTTTATACGGCAATGCGTATATTTTCAACGCACCCACTCTCCAACCCACAACATTCCTGAATCCGTACGATATGAAAAAACTCCTGCTCCTTTCCTTTCTGACAGTGTCGTTCCTTTCTTCTCAAACCGTTGATACCCTGTTCTACGGCAACACTCAGCGTATCCACCGCAATCCGTACGGTTGGGGCTATATCGCCGGAACCAACGGCTATGGTGATATCGGAAAATATCAGCGGTTCGATCTATTGGAAGAGGTCCATGTGGTCGGAGCGAAGGTCTGGATGGGTATGAAGAAGGTCGTGGGAACGCCGGACAGTATCTCGATCGTCTTCACCAGGACCGCCACCGGTGCGCAGAACTACGATTCCTCCACCGGAGGTCCCGGCGCAACGGTCGCATCCATCCGCACTGCCCTTGATGCATTCGATACGACCGGTGCGGGGAACGTGTTCCTGCTGCCGGTGCCGTTCAACGTTCCCGGCGGACCGTTCACACCGGAGTCGGTATTCGTCGGTATCGAATGGTCGCCGGCTGCCGATGACACGTTCTCCCTCTTCTGTGATTCCGCCGGACAGGGAGAGAAGGCGTTCCGCGCCTGGGAGAAGCTGACCGGAGTCGCATATACCTATCAGCGGTTCGATGAGCCGAGCGATTTCTCCTGGCTGCTGGATGCGGACCTGTGGATCGCGCTCTTATATAAGAGCGGTCTCCTTTCCGTGGAGCGGCAGACCGGTGTGGCGGACCGGTTCGAGCTGACCCAGAACTACCCGAATCCGTTCAATCCTTCCACTATGATCGCGTTCTCCGTTCCGGCCTCCGCCCACGTCACATTGAAGGTATATGATATGCTTGGTGCCGAGGTCGCGGTGCTGGTGAACGAACGTCTGGAAGCGGGAAGATATTCTTCTTCCTTCACTGCGGCATCGCTGCCGAGCGGCGTCTATCATTATCGGCTGCAGACTGGAACATTCACGGAAACAAAACGCATGGTACTGATCAAATGATGAATCTCCGGAAGGTCATTCTGCTGCTGCTCAGCGCAATATCGTTCGGCGCGGCGCAGGCACCGTTCTACGAGGA
>JAVBYA010000405.1 GCA_030824295.1 Bacteroidota bacterium | reverse complement strand
GCTCGCCGGGAAGACCGTGGCGATGATCTTCCAGAAGCCCTCCCTCCGCACCCGCGTTTCCTTCGAGGTCGGCGTTGTGCAATTGGGCGGTCATGCCATCTTTCTTACGGACGATGGTGTCGGTCTCGGTGTCCGCGAATCGGCCGCCGATGTTGCCAACGTGCTCTCCCGCTTCAACGATGCCATCGTCGCACGCGTCTTCGATCACCAGCTGCTGCTGGATCTCGCAAAATTTGCCACAGTGCCGGTCATCAACGCACTGTCCGACCTTTCCCACCCTTGTCAGATCCTTGCGGACCTCTATACTATCCGGCAGCACGGGAAACTCCGTGATCACGTAAAGGTCGCGTATGTCGGGGATGGAAATAACATCGTCAACTCCTGGCTCGAACTCGCCTCTATCATTCCCATTCATCTTACTCTGGCAGTACCGTTCGGTTATGAACCGGACAAGGTCATCTACCAAAAAGCACAGGATGCAAAGGTGAGCAAGATCGAGATCATCCGCGATCCGAAGAATGCAGTGAACAAGGCGGACGTCGTCTATACCGACACATGGACGAGCATGGGACAGGAACAGGAGAAGACCAAGCGGATCTTCGATTTCTGGGAATATCAGGTGAACTCGGCTCTGCTTCGGCACGCAAAGAAGGATGTCATAGTGATGCACTGCCTTCCCGCCCACCGCGGCGAAGAGATCACCAACGAAGCGCTGGACGGTCCGCAATCCGTCGTGAACGACCAGGCGGAGAACCGCCTTCACATCCAAAAAGCCATCATGGCAACATTGATCGGAAAACGGAAATGAACAAGACACAGCGGCAATTCATCATCAAGGAGATCATCCAGGACCACAGCGTGGCTAACCAGGAAGAACTGGTCTCCGTCCTGAAGAAACGCGGCATCATCGTCACACAGGCGACCCTCTCCCGCGACTTCGCCGAACTCGGCATCGTCCGCATCCACGTGAAGGGAAAGATCCGCTACGCCATCGCCAATCAGCTCGAAGAGACTTCCATCACCCCTCTGGTAACGCACGAAGTGGTCGGCATCGAAGCGAATGAATCGCTGATCGTTGTCCGCACACTGCCCGGACGCGCCGGCGGCGTTGCCTCCTTTATCGACTCCGGAAGGAACAAGATGGTGCTCGGAACACTGGCCGGCGACGATACCGTCCTGGTCACGCCGGTCTCCGTGAAGAAGATCACCCCGCTCGTAAAGCATCTCAAAGAACTTCTGTTCGAACATTGAATCACCGAAATTGGATACTCAACACAGATCAATCACACTCTAAACAGAAAGACACAACGATGAAAAAAGAGAAAATTGCAGTTGCCTACTCCGGCGGCCTCGACACCTCCGTGATCGTGAAATGGCTCCAGGAGAAATACAATGCCGATGTCATCACCGTCACCGGCAACCTTGGACAGAAGAAGGAATTGATCGGCGTACCGGAAAAGGCGTACAAATCCGGTGCAAAGAAGGTCTTCATGCAGAATCTGGAGAAGGAATTCGTGTATGACTACATCTTCCCAGCGCTGAAAGCCGGCGCGTTGTACGAACACACCTATCCCATGGCCACCTCGCTCGGCCGTCCGCTGCTCGCAAAAGCATTAGTGGAAGTCGCCAAGCGCGAACGCTGCACTGCGGTCGCTCACGGCTGCACCGGCAAAGGGAACGATCAGGTCCGTTTCGAAGTTGCCGTGATGGCGCTCGCTCCGGAACTGAAAGTGATCGCACCGCTCCGTGAGTGGGAGTTCAAATCCCGCGAAGAAGAGATCGCCTATTGCGAGAAGCACGGCATCCCGGTCGCGGCCACCAAGGCAAGCCCCTATTCCATCGACGAGAACATCTGGGGGACCAGCATCGAATGCGGTATCCTGGAGGATCCGATGGAGGTCGCACCGCAGGACGCGTACACCCGCACAACCTCACCGGAGAATGCACCGGATAAAGCGACCTATGTGACCATCGAGTTCAAGGAAGGTGTGCCGGTCGGATTGAACGGTAAAAAGATGGATGGCGTCTCCCTCATTCACAAACTGAATGAGATCGCCGGTGCGAACGGTGTCGGACGTTTGGACCTGGTCGAGAACCGCCTGGTCGGCATCAAATCGCGCGAGATCTACGAGGCGCCGGCAGCATCCACACTGCACTTCGCGCACCGCGAACTGGAACGGCTCACGCTGGATAAGGAAGTGATGCACGCAAAGGCGAAGATCTCCAACGACTATGCGGATATCATCTACAACGGTCTCTGGTTCACACCGCTCAAAAAAGCGTTGGACGGCTTCATCAACGAAACACAGAAGAACGTCACCGGCATCGTCAAGGTGAAGATGTACAAAGGCAATCTGGAGATCGCCGGACGCACATCGCCGTACTCATTGTATGACATGAAACTCGCCACCTATACCAAGGAGGATACGTTCGATCATACTGCAGCGGAAGGATTCATCAAGATCTATGGACTACCCTCCAAGATCTACAACAAGGTGAACAAAGAGAAATTTGCAAAGGTCAAGAAGGTCTTAAAGCGCAAGAAGTAACGGACCAAGCCGGGTCAGGGTTATAAACCTTGATTCGGCTGAACGATCCGACAGTTCCAACATAACACTACAAAAAAAGCCCGAACTTTTCAGTTCGGGCTTTTTTGTTATGCTTCAATAAAGCGTGTGAGACGTATGCAAGTAAACACGTTTGTTACTTCTTGATGAACGTCCCGTCCCTCAGTTCACGGAACGCCTGCTGCAGCTCCTGCTGTGTGTTCATCACGATTGGACCGCCCCATGCAACCGGTTCCTTCAACGGTTTGCCGGAGACCAGCAGGAACCGGATACCGCTCTCCCCTGCCTGCACGGTCACTTCATCCCCGTTGCCGAACAGAATGAGCGAACGGTTTCCGGACCATTCCAGATACTCTTCTCCGTTCGGCAGAACACTCTCGCGCATGATATCCTGCGGCGCCGACGCATCACGGAACGAACCGCTCCCTTCAAAGATATACGCGAACGCCTGACGGTACGTCTCCACTTTGAGCGTCTTCCGTTTTCCGGGCGGGACGAACACATCCAGATACCGGGGATCGGCAGCGATTCCGTCCACCGGACCTTTCTTCCCCCAGAAATCACCGCAGATGATACGCACCTGTGTGCCGTCGTCATCCGTCACAACAGGGATCTCCTTCGACGCCACATCCTGATACCGGGGTGATGTCATTTTGAGCGATGACGGTAGATTCGCCCAAAGTTGGAATCCATGCATCCGTCCCTGCACATCACCCTGCGGCATCTCCTGATGCAGGATCCCGCGTCCGGCGGTCATCCACTGCACATCGCCGGCGCCGAGCAGACCGTTATTCCCAAGACTGTCGCTGTGACTCACATTCCCGGCCAGCACGTAGGTGATCGTCTCGATACCGCGGTGCGGATGCCACGGGAATCCGGCGGAATACTTACGCGGATCGTCATTCCGGAAATCATCCAGCATCAGGAACGGATCGAACTCGGACGGATCGCCGAACCCGAACGCGCGGCGCAGGTGGACCCCTGCACCCTCCATCGCCGGCTGGGCCTGCGTGATTCGTTTGACTGGTCGTATGGACATTTTTACTCCTGCGGAATTATATATTCTCTTCTTGTATCCGCCGAGGTGTGATATTTCGCACAACGGCTGGTGAAATGGAAACTTTCATTCTTCGTTCGCATCCCCTTCACCTTGAAAATCAGACTAAATTGTGTAATTTAAGCGACGTAATCAAGGACAGGAGCGGCGTATGTTCAAAAATCTCAGTATCTCAACAAAGTTCTTCCTCACCTTCGTTCCCATCTTCATCATTGGCATCGCAGTGAGCATCTACCTGAACAATGAGTATCAACAGGAACAGATGCAGGCGCAGGCACTCGAAGCGGCCAACGAGAAGGCACTCATCGTCCGCGAATCGCTCGTCAATATGATGGTGGAAAGCCAGATGGTGGATGATAAGTATCTGGAGAAGGTGAAGCACGCCGCCAACCTGCACGAACTGTACATCCGCATCGACACGTCTCGGCTCCGGCTCGCGGAGGATTTCATGGACAGCACACGCGCTGTCCGCCTGGGTGAACGGATCTCGCTTGCAAACCGCAAAGGTGAGGTCGATAATGAGTACGGGAACAAGGTCCTCGCCACCGGCAGACAGCAATGGATCCGCCTCGGCGATGATTTCAAAGCAATGGTCCCGTTCGTAGCGGAGAAGAAATGCCTCCGCTGTCACGATGTGCAGATCGGCGACGTGCTCGGCGTGGCGCATCTGGACTTCCCGCTGACCAAGATCATCGAAGCGAACGAACGGAACTCTCAGCGCTCCGCGATGGTCTCTGGAGGAGTCGCATTCGTGGTGCTTGCTGCCGGTTTCCTTTTCTTCCGCACATTGGTCCGCACTCCCCTCCGTCAACTGGAAACCGCCGCAGAAGCGATCGGAAAAGGGAACATGAACGATGCGTCATCACTTCCCGATGGGAACGATGAAGTAGGCCGGCTCGCCGGTGCATTCGTACAGATGCGTTCAGCACTTCGACAAAGTCAGGATGCAATGCGCATCTCCACCGTCGGTCAGGTCGCCGCATCGCTCGTGCAGGACTTCCGCACACCCATCAGCACGATCACCTCCGCCATCGATGAACTGAAACGGAACCCGCAGGACGAATCAAAGAAACAATCATTGTTGGACGAAGCAAAGGAATCCGCTCAGCAAGTGAACCGGATGACGCAGGACCTGATCGACTTCACTTCCGGGGAACTCCGCGTGAACAAACAGCTCGCCGGAGTCGGGAAACTCCTCCGCACCGTCGGTGCGGCCGTGAAACAGGGACTGGACCGGCAGCAGATCCATTTCGAAATGCGGGACCGGTACGACGGACAAGCCATCATCGATGCCGAGCGGACGATCCGTGCGCTCAGCAACATCATCCTCTATGCCGCGAATTACGTCCCCGCCGGCGGGAAGATCATACTCGAAAGCGACACCGTCAACGGACAACTCTTCTTCATCATCACCGATAACGGCAGCGGGATCCCTGCAGGATTCCAGGAGAAGATCTTTGAACCATTCATGAAAGTGGTGCAAAGCGGCGGCGTGGGACTCGATCTTGCACTGGCAAAACGGATCATCGAAAAACAGAACGGTGCCGTCTCTGTCTCATCCGAAGAGGGAAAAGGAACAGCATATCGTATCACACTTCCCATGTGACCGGCTGCCGTTTGAATGACACAACACCCGACCGGCTCCGGCGGGTGTTTCTGTTTCCGTCCGCTCTATTCTATAGCACTTGAATATGCCGGAGGAATGAGCTACTTTGAAACAGGACATTTCCGTCTTGATTATCATCATCCGTCGGCCCCCTTTGTTTTGATTGGGATTCTTACCGTATCACTTCATATGTTTGGGATAGATTCAGCAGTTTTCCCACATTTGAAAAACAGCGGCTCCTTTCAGGAGAAAAAACTCGGCATTTTGGCTTCTTCGTATTTGGCGCACCTTTTGCATTTGTACCGGCATCACACTACTGGTCCCGGGTCATGAACACTCCCCCCGCCGGCCGGTCCACCAACGAATCTATCACCAATTCTTTCATCCGTATTCCTGCCGCAGAGGCGGAATGACACAATCTTAAGAAAGACGTGCTTATGGAAAAAGAGACCCGTGTACTTGATGAGGTAACGATACGCTTTGCCGGAGATTCCGGCGACGGTATGCAGTTGACCGGCGGTCAGTTCACCAATACGTCGGCAGCAATGGGGAACGACCTCTCCACTCTGCCCGATTATCCGGCAGAGATCCGCGCCCCTATCGGCACCACGTACGGCGTCAGCGGCTTCCAGATCCATTTCGGCGCAACGGAGATCAACACTCCCGGCGACCATTGCGACGTGCTCGTCGCCATGAACGCTGCATCGCTGAAAGTGAACCTCCGCTCCCTGATCGACGGCGGTATCATCATCGTCAACACGGACGGTTTCGGCGATAAGAACCTGAAACTCGCCGGCTATACGCAGAGTCCGCTCTCCGACGGCTCCCTCTCCAAGTTCCAGGTCTTCCAGGTGGACATCACCAAACTGACGAACCTCGCACTGGCGGACATGAACCTCAGCCAGAAAGTGGTCGACAAAACGAAGAACTTCTTCGCTCTCGGCATGATGTATTGGATGTTCAACCGCACA
>JAVBYA010000094.1 GCA_030824295.1 Bacteroidota bacterium | reverse complement strand
GAAGGAACATCTGGCTCGATCCGCTGAAGATTCGGCGTATCCAGATCTTTGCCGGCACGTCGCAGTTCTCCTTCCGGAAGAAAACATCAGGAAGGTACCTCTGGTATACCAATGTATATTGATTCCCATTGCCATCTATTCTATGAGGATTTTGCCGCCGACCTGCCGGAGGTGATCGCCCGCGCGCACGATGCGGGAGTGACCCGCTTCGTCGTGCCTGCCACGAATCACGTGACGGCGGAGCAGGCGTTGAAACTTGCGGAGACCTATCCCGGCGTCTATGTTGCCGTTGGATTCCATCCGCTGGACCTGGCTGAGTTCAGTGATGAACGTCTTGCGCATATTGCCAAGATGGCTTCGCATCCGAACGTGGTCGCCATCGGGGAGATCGGCATCGATTATTTCTATGACACATCGCCGCGCGAGTACCAGCGGGAGATCTTCGCCCGGCAGATCGTTCTTGCAGCGGAGAAGGACCTTCCCGTCATCGTGCATACGCGCGATTCGGTGCAGGATGCCGTCGATATCGTGGTCCGGCATGTAGCTGAAAATCCGGCGTGGCGGGGCGGAAGACCGCGCGGTGTGTTCCATTGTTTCACCGGCGATGCGGCGCAGGCGCGGACACTCTTCGACAACGGTTTCCTCGTCTCGTTCCCCGGGCCCGTCACATTCAAGAAGGCAACGATGCCGGAAGTGATCCGTCAGATCGGACTGGACAATATCATGGTCGAGACCGATGCACCGTTCCTTACACCGGTGCCGCACCGGGGCAAACGGAATGAGCCTTCCTACATTCCGCTCATCGCGTCGACGATCGCAGACGTATTGAACGTGCCGGTTGCGGAAGTCGCTGCGGCCACAACGCGGAATGCGGAGCGGCTGTTCGGACTCCCGCAGGTTCATTGATCGGTCCCGCCGGAACATCAATTCATCACATGTGTCCATTGGATGTCCCTATGAGAATATGCTTGTTCATCCTTCTCCCGTTCCTCCTCTTCGCGCAGGAAGCGGACGAACGATCGGTCCGGCTGCTGCAGGACCGCCGGTCATCAGAGTCCGCGGACTACCTGCCGTACCTGCGGTCGGAGAACTCCCGTGAGCGTGAACTGGCGCTGCTGGCAATGGCGAATGTGCAGGATACATCGTTCACCAGGACGGCCGCTGCGCTGCTGAACGACCCGGAGATCCGTGTCCGTTCTATGGCGGCATTCGCTGTGGGTATGACCGCAGCTCCGGGCGCGGCGGTACCGCTATTCCGCCGTCTTGCCGTGGAGCGGGACGAGCGGTGTGTTGCGGCATTGTTCAATGCCATCGGCCTCTGCGGTACGGCAGAGGATCTGAAGAAACTCATCGTGCAGTCGGAAGATTATCCCGTAGAATGGAATGCAGATCTTGCGGTATCAGTGTACCGTTTCGCGAACCGAAGGATCAAGGATGCGGCAGCCACGAAACATATGGTGACGCTGCTGGATGATAACCGCTCGATCGTGAACGCGTCGTATGCCCTGATGCGCATCAATGACACGACCATCCTCCGGAAGAACCGGGACCGGATGCTCCGGCTGCTGAACAACACTTCGCCGCTCGTGCGGATGTGGGGAAGCACCATCCTCGGTGCAATGGATGATTCCCTCTCAACCAGAAAGCTCCTTTCCGCCGCACGAAGCGATAAGGATTGGAGGGTGCGCGTGAATGCACTTCGTGCACTACGGAACAATCGGTCCGCATCGATGCTGAAGCTCGCCGCTGATTCCAACGTGCATGTGGCAGCCGAAGCGGTCTCTGCATATGCAACACTGACAGTTTCCGATCAGACCTTCAGGGACAGCGCTGCGGTGCTGCGGATGCTGCGTGCATCCGGCATTCTTCCACAGGCAAAAGATGCGTTGAGGAAGGTGGCCGCGTCAAAGATGGGAGAGAGAGCGCTGCCGTATATCAGAGAGTGGAAGGGAGATTCACCGTTCTCCAGTGCGCAGCGTATCGCAGCGCTTGGTGCTGCGGGGACTGCTGCGGCAGTCCCGCTGGTAAAGGAAGCATTGGCTCCGCAGGAGAGTTCGGTGGTGACGATGGCCGCCATCGAAGCGTATCATGCGCTTGCGCGAACCGGCAGCGAAGCGATGCAGACGGATCTGCTGAGCGCCGCGGTCCACCAGTTCAAACGGAAGAATGCCGGCATATCGTACACCGCCGCCGTCGTTTTTCAGGACACACTCCTGTCCCGCTCGGTGCGTGAACGATTTCTGCCTGCACTCATCATCGCATACCGATCCATGACAGTGCCGGCCGACCTGGAACCGATGGTGGAATTGCTGAATGTGTTCAGCGACATCGGTGATTCCTCCGTCCTTCCGTTGGTGGAACCGGCGATCACTGCGAACGACCGCGTGATCGCACAAGCGGCGCGCCGTGCATATACGGCCATCACCGGCAGCGATGAACTGCCGGAGCAGACAGCGGCTGCAGCGGAATATCAGCCATTCTTCCGGATGGACGATCTCGCACTGCTGGACCGGTACACCAGTGCGGTGATCACAACGAGTAAGGGGACGTTCACGGTCCGGTTCGATAAAGAAGGGGCACCGCTCACCGTTCTGAACTTCATCCTGCTTGCCGAGAAGAAGTTCTATGACGGACTGTCGTTCCATCGCGTGGTGAGCAATTTCGTGATCCAGGGTGGTGATCCGTTAGGGAACGGTTCCGGCGGGCCGGAGCATTCCATCCGGACGGAAGTCCATCCGTCCTCTGTGTACAGAACAGGGGGTGTAGGCATGGCCAGTGCAGGGAAGGATACGGAAGGTTCGCAGTGGTTCGTTACGCATTGTCCGACGCCGCATTTGGACTATCGGTATTCCATCTTCGGGTATACACAGGACAGGGCAGTGGTGGACCGGATCTCGATCGGCGATGTGATCCGGACCGTTGTGCTGCAATGATATTCACGGAAGGTCCCGAAACGCGAACGGGCGGCCATTGGCCGCCCGTTCTTGTATACGATGGAATGGAACGCGGTGATTACGTATAACTCTCCACGGCCCCTTTGACGGTCACATGCAGCTCGATCACATTGCTGACCTTGGTGATCTTGAAGACCTGCGCAACCTTCTCCACTGCACCGGCGATCTTGAGGTTTCCGCCGGCATTACGCATGGTGGTCGCTGCGCCGATGAGCATCCCGAGTCCGGAACTGTTCATCAGCTGCACGTCCGACAGATCCACGACGATCAGCTTCTTCTTGGCATCCAGCAGTTTGTGCAGAGCGCTGTTCAGCTCCGTTGCTTCCGGACCGCCGAGCATGCTGCCTTCCATCTTGACGACGGTGACATTGTGGAGTTCCTTGGTGGAGAATTTCATAGGCGTTCCGTTCTGATGTGTTATTTTTTCTTCGATTTCCGTTCGGTGATATCCAGCACCAATGCACTGGCGACATAGATCGACGAGTACGTTCCGAGGATGGTTCCGATGAAGAATGTGAATGCGAATCCTCTGTTCACCTCGCCGCCGAAGATCACCAGAACCAACAGAACCGCGAATACCGTTCCGTTCGTGATGAGCGTCCGGCTCAACGTTTCGTTCACCGAACGGTTCATGATGGTGGTCAGGTCCTCTGACTTATGGATCTTCAGATTCTCGCGGATACGGTCGAACACGACCACCGTATCGTTGATGGAGAAGCCGACGAGCGTCAGGAATGCTGCCATGATGTTCTGATCGATCTCCAGATTCAGATGCGGAGAGAGTCCGTTCAGCAGAACGATGATGCCGAACGTCGTGATGACGTCATGGAACAGTGCGATGACGCCGGCAAGCCCATAAATGAACTGGAACCGGAATCCGACATAGATCATGATGATGAGCAGGGCAGAGACGATCGCGTAAATGGCGTTCGTACGTAATTCCGCGCCGATCTTCGGTCCGATCTTATCCTCTTTGAGCACGGTGAACGGATTATCCGGAAAAGCGGTCTTCAATTGTGTGCGGATGGCATCCAATGTTGCGGTGCCGTTCCCCTGGTCCGGTGTGCGGATCAGGATGTCGTACGGCGTGCCGAACGATTTGATCTCGGAACTTTGGAAGCCCGCATTCTGCACTGCGGTGCGGACATCGGAGATCGAGGGGGCGGCCTGGAAGCGAACGAGCACTTCCGAACCGCCGAGGAAATCGATACCGAACGCAACGCCGCGCACCAGAATGCCGATGATCCCGGCGAGGATGACCAGACCGGAAACCGTGTACCAGACCTTCCTGGTACCCATGAAATTGATCGATGTTTGCTGTAGAATTCTCATTATTCCTTTGCTCCTGGGATCTTATCCAAAATTGATTTCAGTGGTTCCGCGGTCTGTCATGATATCGAATACGACGCGGGTGATGACGATGGCTGTGAAGAGGTTCGCTGTAACGCCCATCATCAGCGTCAATGCAAAGCCCTGGATCGGTCCTGTGCCGAACTGGAAGAGCACGATACCGGTGAGCAGTGTCGTGACGTTCGAGTCCAGGATAGCGCTGAATGCTTTACTATACCCGGCGTCGATGGACGCGCGGAGCGTCTTTTGTGTGGCAAGTTCTTCGCGGATACGTTCGAACACCAGCACGTTCGCGTCCACAGCCATACCGATCGTGAGCACGATACCGGCGATACCGGGGAGCGTCAGCGTTCCGCCGAATGCCGCCAGGATAGCGAAAACGAACAAGGTGTTGATGAACAATGCAACGTCCGCCACCAAACCGCCGGCGCGGTAATAAGCGATCATGAAGAAGACGATCAGCGCGAGTGCGATCAGGAACGAGTTCGTTCCGGCAGCAATGGAGTCCTCGCCGAGCGACGGTCCGACGCTGCGTTGTTCCATGATCTCTACCGGTGCAGGCAGTGCGCCGGCTTTCAGGATGATCTCAAGTAAACGAGCCTCTTCAACGTTGTCCATTCCTTCGATCTGGGAACGGCCGCCGGTGATCTTGCCGAGGATGTTCGGTGCGGAGAAGACCGCGTCATCCAGCACGATCGCCATCCGTTTGTTCACGTTGGCACCGGTGATACGCGCCCATTCGCGGGCTCCTTCGTTGTTCATCTCCATCGTTACGATGGGCTGATTGAAGTTCGGATCGATCGTTGCCTGTGCATTCACCACCACGCTGCCGGTCAGTTCGGGGTTCTTCTTCAAACCGAACAGTCCGAAATATTTCACCCCTTCGCTGATGAACAGGTGTTTGGAGGAGAAGTAGAATGCCATATCGGAGGGGAGCAGGCGCTGGACGTCCGGACGGGCCAGGATGCGCAGCACTTTGTCCCGGTCGTTCTCAGAGACGTACGCTTCACCGTTCCCCTGTTGGTTGGGGCGGGCAAGATAGAGGAACGGATGTTCCTTCAGAAGCTGTTCCGGCGTCTTCTGCGCATCGCTGATGGCGCTGGAACCGGTATCGGAGGTGTTTGTCAGCGCAGACAGAGTGCTTTTTGTGTCCTTCGCAGCAGCAGCGGTTGTCGTATCGCCGGCGGCCGTTGTGTCGGCATATCCCTTGCCGGCCAGATACTTGTCGACCGCTTCCATGGTCTTATAGATGACATCCGGATCCTTCATCAGTTTGAACTCGAGCAGTGCGGTGCCCTGCAGCAGCTGACGCACTTCGTCCTCTTTGGAGACGCCGGGGAGCTCAACGATGATGCGGCGGCCTCCCTGTTTCTGGATGGCCGGTTCGGAAACGCCGTATTGGTCAACACGGTTGCGGATGATCTCCATCGCACGATCCACCGCTTTATCGGTCTCATCCTGCAGACGGCTGAGGATCTGATCGTTATCCTCGCGCAGACTTCCGTAATAGCGGCTCAAACGCACTTGTTTGGATTCGAACGAACGCTGGAAGATTGTGATGATGCTTTCATCGCTTTTTTGGGCTTCATTCGACACTTCCGCCATGATCTGAGCGAACTGATCGTCCTTGTTCTTGGCGATCTGTTCGAGCATCTTCAGGACGTTCACTTCCATCACGACACGCATACCTCCCTGAAGGTCCAGGCCGAGTTTGATACGCTTTCCCTTCGCATCCCGAATGGTCGATTCATGTTCGGCAACATATTTGGCACTATCCTCACCCGTGAGCGAGGTCAGTTCGTTCTCGAACGTGTAGGACTGATAGGTAGGGAAGAGGAAATAGAGCGATAACGCGAACGTCGCAACTATAAGAAACAACTTGCCGCGATTTTTTTTCACAAATAAACCTCCGCAAAATACAGG
>JAVBYA010000054.1 GCA_030824295.1 Bacteroidota bacterium | reverse complement strand
AATTTCAAAGAGCAGGTGCTCTGGTTCACCACATTGCTTTCCCGGCAGACCTCGATACCGATCATCCGTACAGAGATCGAGCAGTCGGGTGCCCGGGAGGTCCGGATCATTGAAATGGCGCAGGGCCAAAAGAAATCCCGCATCATTGCCTGGACATTCCACACCCCGGACTCCTTCTCACGGTGGCGTATCGACCGTTGGAAAACAGCGTAAATCGGCGATTTTCCAGTATTCCTTTCCCACTGCTTACCCTCCGGATCACTTATTTCTCGAACCTGCCCGAATTGACGAGGAATTGACGGAAAATTTCAGCATTTTATAGTGTAATCAGCGCGGTAGGGTCACTATCGCATACTCAATCATGAGAACTTCGCGATACCCGTACCACGAGTTCTGCACAGAAACGATCCATGGCATTCAAATCCTTACACATCATTGAACCTATCCTGACGGCATTGTCCGAAGAAGGATACACAACCCCCACTCCGATCCAAGCTCAGGCGATCCCGATCGTCATGCACGGTTCGGACCTGCTCGGATGCGCTCAAACAGGCACCGGAAAGACCGCGGCTTTCGCGATCCCGATCCTGCAGCTTCTCAGCAAAGAGAAACAAACGGGACCAAAACGTCCCATTCGCAGCCTGATCGTCACCCCTACGCGGGAATTGGCGATCCAGATCAACGACAGTTTCAAAGCATACGGCCGTCATACAGGACTCACCACTACGGTCATTTTCGGCGGTGTCGGTCAGCAGCAGCAGACCAACGCACTGCAGCGCGGCGTCGACATCCTGATCGCCACTCCCGGCCGGTTGCTGGACCTGATGAGTCAAAAATACATCTCCCTGAAAGATATCCAGATCTTCGTGCTGGATGAGGCGGACCGCATGCTGGACATGGGGTTCATCCATGATGTGAAGAAGATCATCCATGCGCTCCCGGCAAAACGGCAGTCCCTGTTCTTCTCTGCCACCATGCCGCCGGAGATCGTGAAGCTGGCAAGCACCATCCTCCATGAACCGAAGGAGGTCTCCGTTACACCCGTCTCCTCCACTGTAGAGATCATCAATCAACATATCCTCTTCGTGGACAAGGGGAACAAAGGTGCATTACTGATGCATCTTCTCAAAGATGAAAAGATCAGGACCGTTTTGGTCTTCACCCGGACGAAACACGGTGCGGACAAAGTGGTGAAGATGCTCGTGAAGAACGGCGTGAAAGCGGAAGCGATCCACGGGAACAAAGCGCAGAATGCGCGTCAGCGTGCTCTCTCCAATTTCAAATCCCAATCCACCCGCGTACTGGTGGCAACGGATATCGCTTCGCGCGGTATCGATGTTGAGGATATGGAGTTCGTCATCAATTACGAGATCCCGAACATCCCCGAGACCTATGTGCACCGCATAGGCCGCACCGGCCGTGCCGGAGCCTCAGGAACGGCGTATTCCTTCTGTGACGGTGAAGAGAAAGCCTATCTGCGCGACATTGAAAAACTCATCGGGAAGAAGATCCCGGTGATGGAAGACCATCCGTACCCGTTCACCGGTGCGAAAGCTCCGCGGACAGAACAATCGGAACGGCCAGCCCGTACCCCCCGGACGTCCCAGACGCAGCGTTCTGGCCAATCTCCGAGGAACGCACAATCATCACGTCCCGGTCAGCATACACGCACGGGTTCATCTTCCCGGAGCGGCGGCAGTGCGCGCACGGAACAGAGCGAACGCACCGGTGTGAAGACACACGGAGAGCGTCCGGCACCGAAGGCACACGGCGACCGTCCTGCTCCAAAAGCACAATCCGAACGCACGGGTGTGAAAAGTCACAGCGGTCCGGGGTCTGCCGCAGGCAGACGCCGCCGTCCGACGCGGTCCGGATCGTCCGAACGATCAGGTAAAGAAGCACCGAAAGAACAGAAAACAACCAAACCGGAAAAGAAGAGCTGGTTCAGCCGATTCCTTCCGTTCAAGTAAGCTCTGGTTCCATTCCGGCAGCGTCTCACTCTCTCAGCACCATCTATGAGCGCACATACGCTAGAGTCCTCCCTTCGATCAGGCCCCCATCGTTTCCTGTCCGCAATGACAGGAACATGGGAAGGCATGACACAAACCTACTTCGATCCCGAAACCGTCAGTGATGAATCCGTTTGGCGCGGAACGATCACGCCTATCCTCAACGGGATGTTCGTACGGCACGATTACACCGGCATGCTGCAGGACAAACCGCTGAGCGGTTCTGCGTTCTACGGCTGCCAGCTTGCGACCGGCACATTCCAATCGGTGTGGCTGGATAGTTTCCACAACGGTACGACAATGATGGTCAGCCAGGGAACTCCCGGGGACGAATCATTCAATGTGCTGGGTTCATACGGAACAGGCGAGGATTCACCGCCATGGGGCTGGAGGACGGTCATCGAAATGCCGGACATCGATACACTGAACATCCGGATGTATAACATATCCCCGGAAGGTGTTGAATACAAAGCAGTTATCACCTCATACCGCCGCGTTTAAACGGCGGCTTGACTTCTCCTTCCCCCTTCTCTACATTGTCCGGTACCACATCTTATCACTCCGGGAGGAATTCCATGAAAGTAACTGTCATCCTTACTTCAAAGGGACAAACTGTCCATTCGGTCAATGCAGAAGCGACCATCGCAGACTGCATCAACGTCCTTTCCTCGAACAGGATCGGTTTTCTGATCGTGACAGACCGAAATGGAGGACTTGCCGGGGTGATCTCGGAGAGGGATATCGTACACCGTTGCGTTGGAGGACGCGGAAATCCGGAGATGATGAAAGCGAATGAGATCATGACACCGGCGGCATCACTGGTCACAGCGAACGAACAGGCGGATATCGGTCATATCATGACGGTGATGACGGAGAGGAAGGTCCGGCACGTGCCTATCCTTCGCGACGGGACGGTGATCGGTGTTGTTTCGATCGGGGATGTGATCAAATACATCCTGGAGGAGAAGAACGATGAGATCCGGTCGCTGATGGAGTATGTTTCCCGCTGAGCGGTATCAATCCTCGCAGCATTCCATTTTCTCTTCCTGAACGGCGGTCTTTTCGACCTTCGGACTCACCATCGGTATGCCGAGATTCAAACCGCGGAGGATGAGCAGCAGCGCCACCGCTATGGTCATCACCGGAAGGGCCCGGTTGAGGAGCGATCGATATTTCATGGAGATGAGGTTGCCGGTCAGCGCAATAGCGATGAGCGCCGGAGAGGTGCCCACACCAAAGACCATCATGAACAAAGCGCTCTGCCAAACGTCGGCAACGACTGTAGCTCCGACGAGCGCCGTATAGACAAGTCCGCACGGCAGAAGCCCGTTGAGTAATCCCATCAAAAACAGTGTGACCATTCCCCGTTTTCCCATCAACAGGGAGAAACGGGATTTCACAAACGTATACAGATGATTCAGCGGTGAATACCGTTCGATAGCGGACCGGAATCCGAGAGGCACCAGTACGGTCACAAGCATCAGCACACCGACGATCACCGACAGATCCTGCTGCACATTCATCATCACTCCCTTCCCGATCAAACCGAGAACGGCCCCCATCACGCCATAGGTCACTGCCTTGCCGGCATTGAAGACGATGCGTTCACCAAGGAACGACCACCGGTTCTTTGCCGAACTGGGAACGGCCAACGCGAGCGGACCGCACATTCCGATGCAGTGCATACTGCCGAGCAAACCTAATGTCAACGCCGCGAGAAGGTCCATACGCTATTGGATGATGATAGGGTGTTCTGAATAATACTGCTGCTGTCCGACCGACCAGTTGATCTTGGCGCGCCACAGGCCGCTGGACAACAATGCGGAAGGGAAGGTTTGTCCGTATCCGGTGTCCACGGCAACCGGCACCATCAGATCACGGGATTTATCCGACGGGCGGAAGAAATGGATGGATCCGGCATAGGTCGTCCGTTCACCAAGGTTCGGGAAGGTGAACCTCACCGTCCCGGCATTGATCTCCATCCCGACCGGCTGTGCAAGAGCATTGCTCCCCTTCACCAGATCGATATGTTCCTGATACCGGAGTTCCTTCTCATAGTAGTCCTCCGTCACCAGATCGACCCGCGTTGTCATGGAGATATAGACCATGGCGAACGTACCGAGTGCGAACACAACAAAACTGACAACGATCCAGCCGCCCCAATTCATTTTAAATTTCATTCGCGCTCCGCTTTCCGTTTGCCTTCTTCCTGATGCTCTTCCGTTGCCCGGTCCTCTTCTTTCTTCTGTTTCGATGGTTCATGCTTCTTTTCCACCGGACCAAGGAACGACGTGGTGATGCGGTGCACTTCCTTTCCGGCGACATAGATGCCGAACTGCAGCGGAGTGTTCATCATGGAGATATCATCCTTCTTCAGCAGAACGAACATCTTGGTGAGCATCGCCTCCTGCGGAGGAACATCCTTCTTCTCACCCAGCAGTTTCACTTCCCCTTCCGCATTCAGCAGTCTCACTTCCACATCCATCGGTTCGAATGTCTTATTGACGATCTTCATATCATAGAGATTGCTCACCATCTCGTTCTGCTGCTCCTGATAGAACATACCTGGTGTGCGAAGGATGGTCACATCAAGTTCGGAACGGTTCAGCAGGAAAACAGTCAGCAGCGTCAAGAGGACCAGTTGAACGACCGAATAGCCGATCACCCGGGGTGTGAATATCTTGCGGGACGAGGTCTTGATGCCGACCACCGAATCGTAGCGGATGAGTCCCCTCGGCTTTTTGATCTTATCCATGACGGTGTCGCAGGCATCGATACAAGCCGTACAATTGACGCATTCCAGCTGGGTCCCGTTGCGGATGTCGATGCCTGTGGGACAGACGACGACGCATTCCTTACAATCGATACAATCACCGGCATTCCTGACGGTATTCCGTTTCAGGAACTCCCGCGGTTCTCCGCGGACGTTATCATAAGCGATCACGATGGAATTCTGGTCCAGCAGGACCCCCTGGAGACGGCCGTAGGGACACACGAGGATGCAAGCCTGTTCACGGAACCAGATGAAGATCCAGTAGAAGAGTCCGGTAAAGAGCATCATCGCGGTGAATCCGCCGATATGTTCCTGCACCGGCGCCGTCACGATCACCGTGAGTGCATCGATGCCGATGATCCATGCCAGGAGCATGTTCGCCGTCAGGAAGGAGATGACGAAGTAGATGAGATACTTGGTCCCCTTCCGGAATACTTTCACGCCGGTCCACGGGGATTCGTTCAGCGTGCGTTGTGCCTTATGGTCCCCTTCCACCCAGTAATCGATCTTTCGGAAGACCGATTCCATGAACACGGTCTGAGGACAGACCCAGCCGCAGAAAAGACGGCCGAAGACCGCCGTGAAGAGGAAGATGAAGACGATGGTGGTGATCATCGCCAGACCCAGCAGATAGAAGTCCTGCGGTCCGAACGCTGATCCGAACAGGATGAACTTCCGGTTCAGCACATCGAACATCATGAAGGGATGGCCGTTCACTTTGATGAACGGCATCCCGAACAGGATCACCAGCAGAATGCCGCTGAAGGCGTTCCGCGCATTCGTGAACCGGCCTTTCGGTTCCTTCGGATAGACCCACTTCCGTGCACCGCTCTTCTCAACGATGCCCAACGAGTCCCGAAAGGACTCACTCTCTGCCGCGTCCGCCATACCGACCTTCCTTTACTCCTATAACGATTTCTGCTGCGTTGTGTCCGCAGCTGCTGCGACCACCGGTTCCACGTACTTCGTACCTTCCGGCGCTTTGCCGCCCGGGGGATTCGTTCCCTGGAGCGTCAGCACATAACTGCCGATGTTCTGCATCTGTTTCTGTGAGAACACCAGTTCCCAGCTGATCATACCTTTGGCCGGGACACCTTTCTTGATGGTCGTGTAGATGTTCTTGATGCCGCCGCCGTGGATCCAGAATTCATCCGTCAGATTCGGTCCGACAAGACCGCCGGCCTGCGGACCGTGGCATGACACGCAGAACTTCTGGAAGTTCTCTGCGCCTTCCTTCAGGGATGCGTCATCCTTCAATGCGACCAGAGCATTCTCGTTGATCGTACCGCCGGAGGCGAGCATGATCTTCTTCTGCAGATTGGCTGCGACCACCTCTTCGATGTATTCCTCCTCGGGAAGGCTGGAGACGCCGAACACATGATAGTCCAGCATGTAAACGAATGCGAAGATGATCGTCCCCACGAAGAGGTAATTGAACCAGGGCGGGATGCG
>JAVBYA010000457.1 GCA_030824295.1 Bacteroidota bacterium | reverse complement strand
CTGAAATAGCCCTTGTTTTACTTGGTCTTTATGCACTGCTTCATAATTATGCACCTTGATTAAGTTTCGCTAACGTCCCAGAAAATCCTTTGTCCTTTTCGGATTTTCATCTATCTTCATCACGCAGATTCCAACGACGTACAACATTTGAGCACTCCCATTCTCAGCAAACACGCACATACGGAACCATCCATCCATCACTCCTATCGGAAGACGACGCTTCCCAATGGCATCCGTGTGATCAGCGAAGAGATCCCTTCCGTAAAGTCCGTATCGATCGGCATCTGGATCGACACCGGTTCGCGCAACGAGACGGAGAAGACCAGCGGCATCTCCCATTTCATCGAGCATATGATGTTCAAAGGGACCGAAGATCGGAACTACCGTCAGATCGCGCAGAGTCTGGAATCGGTCGGCGGATATATGAACGCCTTCACGACCAAGGAACATACCTGTTATTACGCCCGTGTGCTGGATGAATTCGCCGAGAATGCCGTCGATGTATTGTCGGATATGGTACAGCATTCCCTCTTCCCGGTACGCGAGATCGCCAAGGAACGCACCGTCATTCTGGAGGAGATCAAACGGTCGGAGGACGATCCGGATGATATGGTGCAGGAACTCTTCGAGAAACATCTGTTCGATAAGCATCCGTTCGCACGTCCCATCATCGGAACGGCGGAGAACGTTTCTGCGTTCACGCAGGACGATCTGTTCGCCTATACGAAAAAATTCTATACCAACGACAACATCATTCTTGCGGCTGCCGGCAATATCCGGCACGAGGCCCTGGTGGAATTGGCGGAGAGATACTTGACGCAGCGGAAGAGTGCCGGCGAGAAGCAGCGGACATTCCCGGCGGTCCGTCCAAAGCACAGGAACGAACGATACACCCGTCCGATCCAGCAGGCGCATGTCTGTACCGGTACCATTGCGTTCAGTGTGCATAGCAATATGCGATATCCCGCCATGGTGATGAATTCGGTGCTGGGGGATGGGATGAGTTCACGTCTCTTCCAGCAGATCCGCGAGAAACACGGACTGGCATACAGCGTCTATTCGTTCCTCGGACTGATGCAGGATACCGGTTCCTTCGGCATCTATGTCGGTACGGATAAAGGAACGGTCAAGAAAGCATTGTCCCTTTCCATGAAAGAACTGGACAAGATGAAACGGTCCCTGCTTTCCAAGCCGGAACTTGCCCGTGCAAAAGCGCAGTTGAAGGGGAGCATGCTCCTCAGTCTTGAAAGTACTTCCAACAGGATGATGCGGTTAGGGAATGGCGAGCTCTATTATAAGAGTTATACTCCTCTCGATTCCATCGTCAAGAACATCGATTCGGTCACCGCTGAAGATGTGCGTTCGGTCTCACGCCATTTGTTCGATACCGACAGATTTACGACGGTCGTACTGGATCCTGACATGAAAAACTAAACTACACCAATTCACAATTAAGCGAGATGATACTATGATTATCGGAATTCCGAAAGAGATCAAGACCAACGAGAACCGTGTCGGTCTTGTACCGGTCGGCGTGGAGACCCTGCGCCAGTTCGGGCACACAGTTTATGTAGAGACCAAAGCCGGTGTCGGCAGCGGTTTCGAGGATTCGGCCTATATCGAAGCAGGTGCGAAGATCGCAAAGAACGCGAAGGAACTGTACCACAAAGCGGACATGATCATCAAGGTGAAGGAACCGATCAAGCAGGAATACAATCTCATCCGGCGTGACCAGATCGTCTTCACGTACTTCCATTTTGCAGCAAGCAAGGAACTGACCGTTGCCATGGTGAAATCACAGGCGGTCTGTATCGCGTATGAGACCGTGCAGAAGGATGACGGTTCGCTGCCGCTGCTCGTTCCGATGAGCGAAGTGGCCGGCCGTATGGCACCGCAGGAAGGCGCAAAATATCTTGAACGCACCATGGGCGGACGCGGTGTGCTGTTGGGCGGCGTGCCCGGAACCGAACCGGCGAATGTCATCGTCATCGGCGGCGGTATCGTCGGTACACAGGCAGCAAAGATCGCAGCAGGATTCGGCGCAAAGGTCACCATCCTGGATAACAATCTGTATCGTCTGCGGCAGTTGGATGATTTCATGCCGAAGAATGTCACGACCATGATGAGCAATGCCTATAACATCCGTAAAGTGATCCAGACCGCCGATCTCGTCATCGGTGCAGTGCTGATCCCGGGTGCAAAAGCACCGAAGCTCATCCGCAAAGAGATGCTCAAGACCATGAAGCCGGGTTCGGTCATCGTGGACGTTGCGGTGGATCAGGGCGGCTGTATCGAGACCTGCAAACCGACCACGCATGAGAATCCGACATTCGTGGTGGATAACGTGATCCATTATTGCGTTGCCAATATGCCCGGCGCAGTGCCGTTCACTTCGACCATCGCACTCACCAATGCCACATTGCCCTATGCTGTGGAATTGGCGAACAAAGGATGGGAGAAAGCGGTCCAGCAGAACAAGGAATTGAAACTCGGACTCAACATGGTGGACGGTCTCATCACCTACAAAGGTGTTGCCGATGCATTCAACATGAAATATACCCCGGTCGACACCATCCTCCGGTAATATCAGCTTCATTACACCGAACGCCTGTCGCAGCCCGCTGTGACAGGCGTTCGTCATTTAGAGAGGTCTATTTGCTCTATTGGATCGTGAGCGTGCATGGTTTCTTCAGGACGCGGTAGCTCCATGGCGAAATGTTGCTATGATTAGGACAAGGACGGATCAGCGTAACATTGATCCATTATCCAGTATCTCGGATCAACGATCAAATATACGGTATTCAGTTCCCTGCTTCCAGGATCCATCGGCCAGCGACTTCCGCTCATTGACGGCCTCAAGGCAGAATGACGCCTTGAGTTTCATGCTAGGGTGGCACAGTATTGAGTATTCACTATCCGGTAGCCAACATCCAGTTTCTTCCATTATTCAACTGTTCTTTTCCCGCCGCACGTCAATTTCCACTTCCATTCTTGGTCTTTTTTTGATACATTTGTTCTACGTTATATAAAGTACCGTTCAAAGTCCGTCACAAATCTTTTCGATACCAATGCCTACAGTTAAGATCACTCTAGACGGCGTCCAGCTCGAGGTCGACAATAAGAAGACCCTCATCGAAGCGGCGCGCGAGAACAATGTCCACGTCCCGCATTTTTGCTGGCACGAAAAGCTTTCTGCCTCCGGCAATTGCCGCATCTGTCTGGTGGAAGTGGAGAAGATGCCGAAGCTCGCGATCGCATGTATGACGCAGGTGGCAGAGGGGATGATCGTTCATACGAAGAATGAACGGGTCATCAATGCGCGCGAAGCGGTGATGGAGTTCATCCTCATCAATCATCCGCTGGACTGTCCCATCTGCGATGAAGCAGGGGAGTGCAAGCTGCAGGATTACGCATACAAGTACAGCAAAGGGTTCAGCCGGTTCGTCGATAATAAGAATCACAAAGAGAAGAGAGTGGATATCGGTCCGCGCGTGATGTTCGACGCTGAACGCTGCATCTCCTGTTCACGCTGTATCCGTTTCTGCGATGAAGTGGCCGGTGTGCATCAGCTGCAGTTCGTTCAGCGTGGTGACCGTGTGACGATCGAAACATTCCCCGGTGAATCGCTCGATAATCCGTACTCGATGAATGTCGTCGATATCTGTCCGGTCGGTGCGTTGACCAATAAAGAGTTCCGATTCAAATCCCGTGTGTGGGAGATGTCCTTCACCGATTCTGTCTGCTCCGGCTGTGCGCGCGGCTGCAACACTGAGATCGGCGTCCGCAACAACGAGATCCTCCGATTGAACCCCCGCAAGAACGACGATGTGAACAGCGTCTGGATGTGCGATCACGGACGTCTCGACACCTGGAAGCATGTCAATGCTGAGACCCGTATCAAATCACCGATGATCCGCAAAGAAGGTCAGTTGGTGGAAGTGGGTTGGGATGAAGCCATCGCCAAGACAGCATCCGAATTGAAATCGTTCTCCAAAGGTGAGATCGCAGTGCTTGGTTCTGCGTTCGCCACCAATGAGGATAATTATGTGTTCGCCAAATTCGCCAAGGATGTCCTCGGCACCAAGAACATCGACTTCGCACGTCACACCAGCGGTGTGGACGATGCGGTGCTGATCCGTGCGGACAAGACTCCGAACGCGACCGGTGCCGAGATCGTCGGTGTCCATCCTGCCGACGGCGGCCTTACATTCGAGAAGATCATCGCCGGTATCAAGGACGGGAAGATCAAAGCGGTGTATGCGCTGGAGTGTGACTTTGCGACATTCCCGGGTGTTGAAGAGGCACTGGCAAAACTGGAATTCCTTGCCGTGCATGCCTCCAATGAGAATGCCACGACGAAACATGCCGATGTCGTCTTCGCTGCTGCGACCTATGCCGAGAAGAACGGCACCATGACCAATTTCCAGCACCGGGTGCAGCGTATCCGTCCTGCGGTGACCACACTGGAGCAGGACCGCGCTCTCGATAATTTCGAGATGAGCCGCTGGGACAAGTTCGCATCACACAACGACAAATGGGGCAAGGGGCCGCGCCGCGATGCGCGACCTTCGTGGAAGATCGTCACCAGCATCGCCGGCGTGATGGGTACCAAATACAAGTTCAATACCGCGGATGATGTGTTCAACGAGATCTGCCAGAAGGTGGAGGGCTTCAAAGGCCTGTCCTACCTGAAGGTGGGGAAGAAGGGCGCACTCCTGAAACAATCGACTGTCACCGTTTAACCTTTGACTGCTATGGAATTCAACTCAACGCTCGAAGCATTGGTCAAGATACTGATCGTCGTGTTCGGTATCCTTCTTCCCTGTGTCACATATCTCGGCGTCCAGCTGGAGCGGAAACTCAGCGCCTGGATCCAGAACCGCGTCGGTCCGAACCGTGTCGGTCCGTTCGGCCTGCTGCAGCCGATCGCGGACATCCCGAAGCTCTTCTTCAAGGAAGATATCGTTCCGGCTGCCGCCAATAAGTTCGTCCATTCGCTCGGACCGCTCATCTCGCTGACCGTCGCCTTTTCCACGTTTGCGGTGATCCCGTTCGGAGATACGCTCCCGATCGTGGTGAACGGGGTAGTGCACAATATCAAACTGCAGATCGCTGATGTGAATATCGCTGTTCTGTATGTGTTGGCTCTTTCATCGTTGGCAGTTTACGGTATCACGCTCAGCGGCTGGTCCTCCAACAATAAGTATTCGCTCCTCGGCGGCATCCGTTCTTCCGCACAGATGATCAGCTACGAACTCTCGCTCGGTCTCTCCATTATCGGCGTGATCATGCTCAATAATACTCTCCAGCTGGATGAGATCGTCCGCGCTCAGGGCGGTTATTATATGTTCGGTTTCCTTCCCAATTGGAACATCTTCCTGCAGCCGATCGGATTCATCACCTTCACGGTGGCGATGTTCGCGGAGACCAATCGTCTGCCGTTCGATCTTCCCGAAGCAGAGCCTGAACTCGTCGCCGGTTACCACACGGAATACACCGGTATGAAGTTCGGTATGTTCATGCTTTCCGAATACCTTGCTTTGTTCGCCGCTTCCGCCATGATCACTACACTCTATCTCGGCGGCTGGCAGGCACCGTATGCAGAACATCTTGGTCTGTCGCCGTTCGTGATGGCCCTGGTGCAGCTCGGTGCGTTCTTCACCAAGTTCGCTGCGATCGTCGTCTTCTTCATGATCGTCCGCTGGTCCATGCCCCGCTTCCGCTACGATCAGCTGATGAATCTCGGATGGAAAGTGATGCTGCCGCTGGCGCTGCTCAACATCGCGTTGACGGGATTGTTCATTCTTAAACCTGTACATACCTGGTTCAATTAATATGGCCGATAATAAATTCCTGGAAAAAAGTGAAATGATCCGCGTGAAGGACCTTTCGTTCTTCCAGCGGACCTATGTTCTTGAGATCCTGAAAGGGATGTTCAATGCTGTGAAGCAGATCTTCCAGCCGACGTTCACCGTTCAGTATCCTGAAGTGAAAGTGGAGCATGCAGCATCGTTCCGCGGCCGTCCGGTGCTGGTGGAAGAGAACGGCACGGAGCGCTGTGTGGCATGCGGGCTCTGCAGCCGCGTCTGCCCGGCATTGGCGATCGAAGTGCAGGCGGGCGAGACACCGCTTGCAAAGGAACGCTATCCGGAGAAGTTCGAGATCAACATGACCCGCTGTATCTTCTGCGGCTTCTGCGAAGAGGTCTGTCCGGAAGAAGCGATCATCATGAGCAATGAGTACGAGTTGGCATTCTCCA
>JAVBYA010000293.1 GCA_030824295.1 Bacteroidota bacterium | reverse complement strand
CTTGGGCGAGGGAGAAGAAAAAAATGACGGAAGGGAGCAGAAGAAAGATTTTCATGGGCTGAATGATCGAATTGAGAGTATTGTTTACGCTATATAAAAATCAAACATTGAGCCGGTAACGACGTTCCTCTTGATGCTGTTCCGGATTCATTCGACGAATCCCGGTCGAAACACATTGTGCATTCTCCAAACACCATCGTGAAATTCATAGTATCGTTTCCCGACATATATCTCCCCAACATCGTAGATATTCACAATTAATTCAGAATCGGATCGCCATTCAAGAAATTTCGGGCCGAATCGAGGAAGATGATCTTCTAGTGCGAGTACTATGGAATCATCAACGATGTTGAATATTTGGACACCATTTGCACTATACTCTGCTTCATTGTCATAACCGATGGATGCGAAGAATCGTTGTTGCGGACTAATAAACACATCCCCGAAAAGAGTTGTTATTTGACCGTGTGTTTGAGAAACAAGAAGATTGTCCCCGCCCTCATAGAATGACCGTGAGATATAATATCCATTCAAAGTATCAATGAATCTGAGCAGTCTGTGATAGACGTAATATCCATTTTCCGATGTGTCATTGAAGAACCGAATCGTGGTATCATTGCACTGAACTTCGAAAGCAAAATATGGTGCACTGTCTGACAGAGAACCTTGGTCAATGAACGAGACATCGTTGTGCGATATGGTCATCGAACCGTTGTGTTGTGAATGCCCCGAAACACTATCACGAATTGATTCTGTCTGCGCACCATTCGGCGGTTGATCTCTTTTCTCATCCTTCTTCTTGTTGCATGAGATGAATCCTGCCGTCACAACGACAATGACACAGAATAAACGCCATGATCTCATAAACCCGATCTTCATACTGTACTCTTTCTTGGATTTTTGGTATTACATGCATCGGCGTTGCAAGGAGTAAAATCACAATTCCTGCTAATTTCTTTTATTGATGACAAAGATCAGAATAGAGGCTACGACACTCATGAAGAGACCGGCACTAATGAGTGAAGAGTCCCGTTGTATGATCCCGATTATAATGTCGCCGAGGAACATCACAAGAAGGAAAATATATGCGAGCAACAACATTGGAACCGACCGTTTGAACGTTGCAAACGCAAAAATAACACCAAGAGCGAATTGCCGCGTGGCCCACATATACAACAGGAAGTCAACCCCCCGCGCAGTAGTGTCTACGTTGTCAGCAAAGGACTCGGGGGCAAGGAATAATGTTGCGCCAACGCTCAGTTCCATGACGGCAAAAAGTCCCGATACGATGAGTATCCATTTGGACAGTGGTGCTTGTTGTTCTGTCATAATATCCATCCCTTAAAGTGTCTTTGCTGCCGGAGGTGATACTCCATTCCATGATTCGATTAAGGTAGTGAATTGGAGGGTTATCCGCCAACGGGATGAGGACCGTTGTGATCGTTCGAAACCGAATCGGGTATAAAATGACAGCCATGGTTCCCACAAAGGTCCGAGGGACTCCGTCGGAGGGCCCCTGGGGACCGGAATGACGAGTTGCTGTGTCCACACAGCGTAGCTCACACCACGTCACCCTGAACACCGGCCCGCATTTCTTGTTTGCCGGTGATTCAGGGTCTGTCGTTAGGGATAGATTCCGGATAGCCGCATAGGTTAGATGCCGGCGGCTTCCCCGTCACGAAGTGATGGCTTCGCCAAAGGGGTCCCTTCGGGACCGGAATGACGAGTTGCTTGTTTTCCCGCTCCAGGTGACATTCATCGTACTAGATTGTCCGGAAGACCTTAAATGACAATATTTCCTTCGTTCGTGAACCTTGCTTTTCTCTCTACCTGCAATTATATTCTCAGCAACCCACACAGAAGCTTCTTTTCTACCGACGAATCTCTCATTTCCCATGCGGTTCCCGCGCAGGATCCTCGCCCGCATTGCCGCAACGGCGGTGCTGTGCACCCTGCTTCTGCTCTCCGCGCTGCTGATCGTCCCCATGCCCCGGCTGAAACCGTATTCTCCTGTCGTCTATGACCGGAACGGGGAATTCCTCCATGCATTCCGCGCGGAAGATGGTATCTGGCGGCTCCGCACCTCGCCGGACGATATTCCCGAACGGCTGAAGGAGATTATCCTCCGCCGCGAGGACCGCTATTTCCACTATCATCCCGGTGTGAACCCGCTTGCATTGCTCAGAGCCGCCGTGCAGAACATCCTCTCCGGAGAGCGGGTCTCCGGTGCCTCCACCATCACCATGCAGGTGGCCCGGATGCTGGAGCCGAAGGAGCGGACTTACCTGAACAAAGCCGCGGAGATCTTCCGCGCACTGCAGCTGGAACTGCGCTACAGCAAGAAGGAGATCCTCGAGATCTATCTATCCATCGTTCCGCTCGGCGGGAACATCGAAGGATTGCAGTCCGCATCTCTGCTCTATTATAGGACACCGCTGCTTCGGCTGAACATCGCCCGGCTGATGGACCTGGTGCTGATCCCGGGGAATCCGAACAGACTTCGTCCCGACAGGAATCCGGAACACTTGCTGCGTGAACGGACGAGGTGGGCTGCGATGATGGACGCGGAGGGAGAGCTCAGCCGCGAAGATTCACTGGTGATCGCTTCCACTCCGGCAGCAGCGCAGCGCGGTGCCCTGCCGGCATTCGCTCCGCATTTCTCCCTCGCCGTACGCCGTGCATACCGCGACAGCACCGAGATGCGCAGTTCCATCGACAAGACAAGCCAGCTGGCAGTGGAACAGCTGCTGAAGAACCACCTCCGTCCCTGGCGGCTGCGGGGAGTGCGGAACGGCGCCGCAGTCGTGATCGATAACCGGACGATGGAGATGATCGTCTATGCCGGGTCGGATGATTTCCGCGATTCGTTGAACTCGGGTCAGGTGGATGCGGTGAAAGCGGTCCGTTCCCCCGGCTCCACGCTGAAACCGTTCCTCTACGCGCTGCAGATGGATGCGGGAAGACTCACGCCGAAGAGCCGGCTGCTGGATGTACCGTACGATCTGGACGGATTCGTGGTAGAGAACTATGAAGCGACGAACTCCGGCTGGGTCACCGCGGAAGAGGCGCTGCGCCGTTCGCTGAATGTGCCGATGGTCCGGCTGCTGCAGGAAGCAGGGATGACGCCGTTCCTCGGCAGACTGAGCGAGCTCGGTTTCCGCACGGTCGATGCACAGCAGGAGCAGTTGGGACTGAGCGTGATCGTAGGCGGATGCGGCGTGACGCTGGAGGAATTGACGAACGCCTACACCGTCTTTCCGCGGAACGGACGCTACATGCCGTTGCGCTACTTCCATTCCGCACCGGTGGACAAGGAGGAGGGAAGCGCACTGTTCGTTCCCGCCTCCATGTTCATGGTCACGGACATCCTTTCCGGCATCGACCGGCCGGACCTGCCGAACAATTTCGCATCGGCGAAGAACCTGCCGACCGTCGCATTCAAGACCGGCACCAGTTATGGACGGCGCGATGCGTGGTGCGTCGGATATTCCGCCGAGTATACGGTAGGCGTGTGGATCGGAAATGTGACGAACAAAGGGGCGGCGGAACTGGCGGGGAACCGTTCCGCCACACCGCTGCTGATCGATATCTTTAATGCACTGAAGCACACCAAACGGAAGACGATCCTGGCGCCGACATCCGACCTTGCCGTGCGGTACGTCTGCAGCGTGAGCGGCAAGCTTCCCGGGAAGCATTGCGAACAGACGGTGATGGATTACTATTCCGTCGACCGGACGCTGAATGAGCAATGCACGGTGGAGAAGGAGTTCTTCCTTTCGCCGAACGGCAAGGAGCATTACTGTCCCTCATGTCTGGGAAAGAACTACCGCCTGGCGGTGCTGAAGGATTATCCGGCGGAATTGGTCGGCTTCTACCGCAGGAGCGGACAGCAGGTGCCCTCCGTGCCGAAGCACAACCCGCTCTGCGAGAGGACGAACTCCGGCAAAGGTCCGACGATCCTCAGTCCTTCCAACGGCATGACCTATCTGCTCACATCCCAACAGCAGCAGCTCACACTGTCCGCCTCTTCCTCCACGGAGATCCATGAACATGTCTGGTATGTGAACAATACACTCTTCGCCAAGAAACGTCCGGACGAGACGGTGCTCCTTTCCCTGAGCAAGGGGAAACATACCGTCACGTGTATGGACGACAAAGGACGATTATCCACAGTCAAATTCACGATCGAGCAATTGTAACTCCACTCACAATCAGGATACGCCAGTGAAACCGACACCTCTCTTTCTGCTGACCGCCGCACTTTGTCTGCTCATCTCTTGTTCCACACCGGACCATCTGACGCTCCGGCTCACCTCGCCGCTGCCGAAGGGGATCATTCAGCGGAATGCACCGCTGGTCTTCGATTTCTCCCGCGGTGTCGTCCCGGAATCGGAGCTGAACAAATGGACTACCGATCCGTTCGTGGAGTTCACGCCGGCCATTCCCGGCATGTTCGTCTGGCAGGATTCCACCCGGCTGGTCTTCACGCCGGACGGGATGTTCCCCGGCGACATCACCGTGGAAGCGAAGCTGAATGTTCCGCTGCTGCTCAAGACCTCCGGCGCCGCCAAGTTCAAAGGGGACGATGAGTTCACTTTCTCTACGCAGCCCTTCACACTTGCCAAGGTGGAATGCTTCTACGACCGGATCGATAACCGGCGCACCGTCGGCGTCCGGATGAACCTGGAGTTCACCTACGCCGTCCTTCCAGCCGATGTGCAGAGATATCTCACGGTGACCATCGACGGGAAACCGCACACGGCATTCACCGTGCAGTCCCAGAACCCTGCAACGGTCATCCCGGTCGATATCGGTTCGATGACGCAGCTGGAAGCACCGAAGCAGATCACGGTGATGCTTGCTGAAGGACTCACCTCCACGGAGTCCAATACTCCCATCAAGCTTGCGTCACCGTTCGTGTACAGGCTGCCCGGACTGGAGGAACTGAAGATCCACGGACATAATTTCAGTTATGACGGGACGTCGAGTTCGATCGATGTGGAGACCTCGCAGGAGATCGATCCGGCAGCGGTGAAGGATTTTGTGAGCATCACTCCCGCCAGGAAGTTCACGGTGGAGCCCTCCGGCAGGAACGGGTTCCGGCTCCGCGGGAACTTCGAACCGGGCGTACAGTTCCAGCTGCTCGTGAAGAAAGAACTTCCGAGTGTGCTCGGTGCGAAGACGCGGAACGAGTATCAGGCGAGCATCGTCATCGGCAACGTTCGTCCGTCCTACCGCTTCTCCTCCAACGGCATGTACATGCTGCTGGGAGGTGCGAAGAGCGTCGAGTTCTCCACCGTGAACGTTGCCAACCTTCGCGTGCGCGTGAGTCAGGTCTTCCGGAACAACATCGTCTATTTTCTCCACAACGGCCGGTCGTACGACTACTACTACGGCGGCGATGATGAGGAGGGGGACGGAGGGTACCATCGGAAGTACCGGTTCTATCTTGGCAACTACGGACGGTTCCTGGAAGAACGGATCGTCCCGGTCCGTAATGTGCAGAACAGAGAGGTCACCACCGGGTTCGATCTTCAGCCATTCCTGAAGGAGGATCATAAAGGATTCTATTTGCTGGAGATCTCGGACAAGGACGGGGATTCATGGCGCAGCACCAGCAAACTGATCACTCTTTCCGACATCGGTCTGATCGTGAAACGTGGCTCGAACGCGGTGACGGTGTATGCGGTGAGTCTTGAAACGAACGAGCCGCTCTCCGGCGTGAAGGTCGACCTGGTCTCCACCACCAATCAGGCGTACGCCAGCGCGGTGACGGACGGTGACGGCATCGCGTCCTTCTCTCAGCTCAGCGCAGAGCAGAAGGATTTCACGTTGATGCTGGTGACGGCGTCGAAAGGGGAGGATTTCAATTTCCTGAACCTGTCGGATTACCGCGTCGAGACCTCCCGCTTCGATGTGGAAGGGAAACAGGATATGGCGGGGATGTACGATGCGTTCCTGTACGGGGACCGGACACTCTATCGTCCGGGCGAGAAGATCAACGTCAGCGGTATCGTCCGCAACCTGCATCACGCACTTCCCAAAGGAATGCCGGTGAAGGTACGCATCTTCAATCCGCGCGGCGGCAAGGTGGCGGAGATGCTCCGTACACTGAACGACGAGGGGTCTTTCGAGTTCCAGTATCAGACCCTGCCGACCTTCCCGACCGGCACGTACCGGGTGGAACTGCTGACGGGGGACGAACTCTTCCTCTCTTCCTACACGGTCAGTCTGGAGGATTTCGTGCCGGACCGGCTGAGGATCTTCCTCTCGGCA
>JAVBYA010000394.1 GCA_030824295.1 Bacteroidota bacterium | reverse complement strand
GTGAATACCTGTGAGACCACACTGGTGATCTTCGGAACACTCCACGCGCCGTCGCCGCGCCAGAATGTGGTTGCCGATGCACCGCTTCCGCCGGCGAGATTCCCGACCGGAAGATTACCGGTGATGTCCGCCGCAAGGTCCACCGGACCGAATGTCGGTGCGCCGGCAGCATTGCCGTGCAATACGGTCGTCGTTGTCCCTGCGGCGATGGTGGAAGGTGCTCCGCCTGCTCCTCCGCCAACGATCAGTGCGTTCGCAGTGAGTGCGGCGGATGAAGAGGTTGCTGTTGCCGAACTGAAGTACGGGATACCGCCGGAGACCGGGGAAGAGATGGAGAAATACGACGTCCATCCGCTGCCGTTGTAGATGTTGAGTTCATTAGTGCTGGTATTATACACCATCAATCCGGTCGCCGGCGATGCAACAGCATTCCGCTCTGCCGTGGATAACCGGGGGATGAGGATGCCGCGCAGCGTAGAACGGAGCTCCAAAATGGCCGACGCATTGGGAACGATGGCTGTTTCGCTGATGCCGACACCTTGTCCCCAAAGAACAGCAGTGTTGGTTATGAGCAAGAACGCGATACAGTGTACAAATATTGACCGCCGGAGACACCGATCGGTGTGTCCGGTTGACGGATCGAAATTCATGACGCCCCCTCTAAAATACGAACGAGTAGAACGGACACACAGCACACACAAGGAATGCCATGGCCGAAAAATTGTCGGATCTTATTGCCGTTGGATCATGAAACGGCCGGGGGGTCGCGGGGTCTGGTGAGTCGGGAGGCGGACAGGAAGTGACGGACGGAGCAATTCTCAGGAACAACACAGAAGGAACGGTCAACACCCAATGTTACATGGTGCTGGTCGAATGTATGGATCGATACGGAGGATTGAACAGTGGGTGGGAAATGACGCTTCTTCGTCCAGAGCGGCCGCTGCTTTGCTGTCGGCCCCTCCTTCCCCTGGGAGTATTGAATATCACCGTTGTGGAAGTTGAGACGGTCCGCGGCAGCGGCATGACCGAACAATCCGATGGTACTGTAGCATACCAGCAGCAGATAGACGGTCAGCCGTTTGACGAGAATGTTCATACCATAAAATACCGCAATCGGAGGGGAATTGCAATCACCGGGACCGGGGCGTCCGGAACCGGACGATGAGGGCGTCCACAGAGAGTGCACCGGGACCGAACACAAGGATCACCAGCGAGGCCAGCAGATGATTGAACGGAGTGGCGGCAACGAACGCTTCCGTATCGCTGATGATGTTCATCAATGCCTCGCGGTCATCCGTGGCATAGGCAACGGCCATGATGACGATGAGCGGTACTGCGGCAAGACGCGATGCAAGACCGGCCATCAGCAGCACACCGAACACCGTCTCCGATGCGCCGGCAGCGATCGCATTCTGATACGCGAACGGAATGTCGAGGGATTGGAAGAACTCCGTCGTCCGCTCCAGATTGTTCAATTTGCCGAGACCCGTCTGGAAGAAATCGTATCCCCAATAGAGGCGGATGAGCAGCAGCAGCGGATGCTGAAGGATCGATGTGAAGGCGAGCGCTCGTCTGCGGAGCGGTTCAATGCGTTGAAGCAGTGTGTTCATCATCATGGTTGTTCGCGGAAGAGTGTTCATGAATGCCGGAGAAGAGTCCTTTTCCGACCCAATCACCGAACCAGTGGAAGATATCGTTTTGCATCGATGCATCGATAGGAAATGCGTCTGCCAATGCCGCCAGCGCATCGCCGAACCGCATGCCGGAGAGGAGCAGCGAGAGCAGACGGTACTGCTGCGGAGTCAGTTCCTCCCAATACGTGCGGAATGTTCTCCGGTAGATAAGGATGTGCGTTGACCGGTGTTGGATCATCGGCAACGCATCGTCGGTGATCACCGCGTCCAGATACTCGTTCACGGAGTGTCCGAGCGTCAGGAGCGAGACGGCCTGTATCGGGACGAATGTCACATCGCCCCATCCTTCCGGCTGTATCGCGGCGATGCGTTCCGCAGTGAGCAGCGGCATCTCCGCTGTATCCAGCGAGTTGGTCACCGCAAGTTCCAGTTCGGCAAGGTCGGCGAGCATCTCCCTCTCCGGCAGCGCGGATGCTCGAAGGAAAGCCGGGAAGTATCTGCCGAGATGGTTCAGGGTATAACTCGATGACGGGTACTGCTTCACGTACTCGTCGGCGATCAGCCGGTCGAACCGCTCCTCCCCCAGGAACGCTTTCACGCCGGGATAATCGATGGCCATGGACTCGGTCATGCGGAGGAAGAACATTTTCCGGTAGATGCCGATGCGTTCCGCCGGAGTAAGCGCGCCGGTATTCACGATCGCCTTCAGTCCCTCATCCGGAGGAAGATGGGCGGACGCTTCATCAGAGCGGAGTGCATCGCCGGTGGAGCCGGGATGCTCGATCACCGCCTGCATCCATTGCTGCAGCGTGGATAACGGGACATTCTTCATTTACAGTTCCATGCGGTATTCTGTTGTGATGACGAATGAGCGCGTCAACCCGTCCGGACGCGCGGTCCGGGTGATCAGCGGGAATCCGATGTTCCATTCAAGGGAATTGCCGTGAGATACTGTATAGCGGATGAACAACGCAGCATTCAATGTTAATCCCTGTGAACCGGCGATCGACCGTGTGATCCCCGCGGAATCCACATATGTATCGTTCGCAAGATGGTAGATCGGAATGATGGAAGGTGAGATCATCCATGGCGCATCAAAGCGCACAGGGATGGAGAACCGCAGCATCACATCACCGGCACGGGAGAATGCAGAGGTCGTCGGAAAGTCCCGGAACCCGGACGCAGCAGAGGAACGCTCCGCAATAAAAGTATTTGCATTCTGACGGACCGGCTGCTGAAGAGCACCGCTCACCAGAAAATGTTCGGTCGAATATGAAAGCCCCGCTATGATGTCCACCGTTCCGAGACCCGGCTGCAGATCCATCGGAAGCGGCTCACCATTCTCCGAATGGTTCCCGTCGGCAACGGGGAGTTTGATGCCGGCAAGAAGTGTCAGTTCGTCCGCCGCTTGAACGGAGGCGGACAAGGAAATATCGGCAAGACCAGACACAGTGACGGCGCCGAACGAATGGGACGAGAATACCGCTTTAGCGTCGAGCGAGACGAGCCCTCCCACGGTCGTTCCGTACTGCAGCGAGCTGTTCCACGCGTGTATTCCCCGCTCTCCTCTGCCGTAGGAAAGTCCTATCTGCAGATACTGCGAAGCATCCATGGGTTCGGCGGAATGCCGCATGGAAGGAACAGTGCACACCCCGGCATCACTGCAACCCTGACCTGACAATCGAACCGGAAGAACTGCGCACAAGACCGCGATCGACAGGATCGATGCTATGGACATTCGGCCGAACAACGGAAAGAGGGATCGTTTCATAGGTCATGGCTCATGGAGTTCACCCGTTCGTTCTTCTCCAGCGGCGTCAGACGCATAACGGGAGGCGTTGAAGGACGCACACGCGGTCCGGAAGGAGCGACCTGCTCTGCCGTGCGGTACTCGCGCGCTTTGAGCGCTTCCTGATGCACTACATCGAAGTCCGGGATATCCTCATCCCATTCCAGCAGTGTGTTGCGTCCGCCGGTCCGTTGGTACGCGTACTGGTACAATTCCCACACCTCGTCGATCACATGGTCGTTGTGCGTGTCCAGCAGGTGTGTTCCCTTGTTGGTGTGTCCGGCAAGGTGGTACTGACAGACCAGCGCCGGATCAATGCGGTCGATGAACTCTTTGGGATCGAACCCGTGATTGTATGCGCTCACATAGATGTTGTTCACATCCATCAGCATGCCGCACTGCGAATCCTCCATCAGCCGCGCGTGGAATTCCCACTCGGACATCGAGGAAGAACTGAACTGAGCATACGTCGAAACATTCTCGAGCACCAGCGGGCGCTCCATGAACTCCATGACCTGCTTCACCTTTTGCGTGATGTGCCGCAGCGATTCTTCGGTGTACGGTATCGGGAGAAGATCGTGCACATTGTGGGCATTCACGCCGGTCCAGCAGAGATGGTCCGAGATGTACGGCGACCGCACCCTATCCGCCAGCGCCTTGAGCAGTTTCAGATATCCGAAATTCACCGGATCGCTGCTGCCGACGGAGAGGGAGACGCCGTGGAGCACGATGGGGTACTGCTCCGCCACACGGTCCAGTACATACCGGACCCGCCCGCCCGATTCCAGATAGGTCTCGGAGATCACTTCGAACCAATCCACCGGCGGACGGTGTTCCAGGATGTGGTCGTAGTGCACGCTGCGGAGCCCTACACCGAATCCGAGATCCGGGATGTTCCATTTGTTCGGCGTCATAATTCCTCTGCTGTTCGGTGTTGATGAGCGTGCCGGCACCGCGCAAGCTGTGCCGGCACAATGTTCCGGTCACGATCAGTTCGGCTTCTTCTCGTCCGTCTTCACTTCTTCTTTCTTCACTTCTTCCTTCTTCTCGTCGTGTCCGCTGCATCCGTCCTTGCCGGTGCAGCTGTCCTTGCCTTTGGACTTCTCTGCGCCCTTGCATCCGTCTTTCCCCTTACAGCTGTCCTTCCCCTTCTTCGATTCTTTTCCTTTGCATCCGTCCTTACCGCTGCAGCTGTCCTTCTTTGCCTCTTTCTTTGTCTCCTTTTTGGCATCTTTGCTTTCCGCCGTTTTATCCTGTGCGGCGTTCACGGATCCGCTCAGCAAACCTGCAACAGCAGCGGTCATCAACAACTGGGAGAATTTGTTCGGTTTCATGGTGACTCCTTGGTATGAGTGAAAAAATGATGAATTGAAGTGAATAAAAACGGACAAACCTATCTTGTTTTCGAGGACAGTAATGCCTCGGCAGACCTCCGTTTAATTACGGATGTGCATCGTTCATTCTGGTGTAGGCAATACCGGTGGAGTGGCACGGACCGCAGATGGTCCCTTTGTCTGCCGCGGAGATGAACGCCGATCCGTCCGCATTGAGTTCGGACCAGACCCAGTCCCCCGCTCCTTTGTTGGAGGCAGAAGAGAGTTTGAACATAATGGCGTAGTAGAGCTTCGTTCCCGAGGTGTTGAAGATCTCTTTCACGATGAGGGAAGAATCGGCGAACGCAGCGGAGCTCTTCACTTTACCGTTCGCATCCAGCTGTTCTTTCGCTTTGGCATTGTACCACACCAGGACCTTGCCTGCATGGGCGGCACCGCTGTTGCCGGGGATGGTATCGGTGGAATTCTTGTAGAACGCCGCTTTATGTGTGGACATGGTGAGCTGGTAAAGCTGTGCATCGGTGACGGTGACAGCGGTTGTCGGGGCGGTCGTTTCTTCATCTGTGCAGCCCGTCAGGACGAATGCCAGCAGTGCGAGGAAGAGTGTGTGCTTCATGGTGTTCCCTTCGTTTGGTAAGTGATGTGGACTGTATACCGATAGGTCGCCGAAGGGTTCGATTCCTGACAGCGGTCAGGGAAGTTTTTTGAGGATCGTCTCTTTGAGGTTCTCTGCTTTGGTGCCATCGGCCAAAGCGTCCGGAATGGATGCAGCATGGCGCTGCAGCGTCCGCTCGATGATGAGCGACTGTTCTGCGTACTGCCGGCATGCGGCGCAGAGCGATGTGTGGAAACGGAAGCGCATCGCATCGGGAAGCGACAGCGGTGCGCGGAGCCGCAATTCTGCCAGTTCGGTGGCCTTGCGGCAGGAGATATCCAGTATAGAGGGGATGAATTTCATTGGCGTTGGAACCATTCTTTCTCGAGACACTTCCGCATGTTCAGTTTTGCACGATGGACGATCTGCCAGTAATTGGTCGCGGAGATCCCCAGTTCCTGACAGATGGTTTCGGGTGAGATATCCTTGATGAACCGAAGGGTCAGGCAGGCATGCCACGGTCCGGGAAGTTTTTCAAGACAGTCGATGAATGCCGCGCGGAAGGCCTCGTCATCGAGCAGATGTTCCGCGGTGTCATCCCAGGCAGAGGGCGCTGCCTCGCGCTTCCAGTGTCCATGCTCATCGAAGAATTCCGAATGGTCATCACTCTCCAGCGGAACAGTGCGGTGCCGTACGCCGCGGCGGTGATGGTCCGCGATCTTGTTGTTGAGGATGCTGAAGAGCCATGTCTTGGGATGACTGTCGTTGCGGAACGAGCCCAAACGCTCCAGAGCAGCAAGGAACGTCTCCTGCACCAGGTCCTTCGCCGTCTGCATGTCCGATGTACGGTGATACGCCCACGACAGCAGCTCGCCGGTGTGATCCTTCACCCATCGGGCGATGCGTCCGTCGTTCGATGGGTTCGTCACACCGC
>JAVBYA010000059.1 GCA_030824295.1 Bacteroidota bacterium | reverse complement strand
TTAGTTCATTCGAAGAGAATGAATATGCGTGTTGATCTAAAACTCCAAGAGTTTTTAAATGTTGATAGACGAGAGATTTTTCAATTACATTTAAATTATCAATGTTTTGACGGATAAACGTGAGAATAAAAGGAATACTTATAGTATTGTATCGATTATTTGTTTTTTCAAACAATTTAGTTGCATGGACAACAAAATGGTCTGACAAAATACTCTGCAGATTATAAAAGAAATCCAAATACTCTGATGGACCTAATTTTGGACCATTATTTCCGACAGTCATTAATAAAGAATATGATTGACGGCATTTAACTATATCCTGAACAATACCACTGTTCAGATAGTAATGCATTTCGTCTTTCAAGCTTTCATGTTTCATAAAACCTGCCAAAGTTATGGAATTAAGTTTTGTTGCAACACTGTACTGCGGCAATGTGAAACAACATATGGCTGCCAAAACGAAGATTAACTAAAAAAATCAGATTATTGCAAGATGCGAAACGGTGCACCGTTTCGTTGGACTGCCAGCCCCGCAATGATACTGCGTGGAGCTTCTTTATAATATGGTTAGGAACCTATATTTAACAAGCTTTTAACAAAATCGACAATAAAATTTTGCAACAACGATAATAGATAAATTATAATTCCAAATATTGAAGAGCCAACCATTGTTCTGACTAACCAATGAATGCGTTCTTTGTCTTCGCGGACGAATCTAATGTTGGGAAATAGATTATTAATCAGTCGTAACAATTGTGAATTTAAGAATGCAAGGATGTTGGAGTACAAAAGCAAAAAGAAAAGAAACGTTATTATAAATGGGTTTTCAAAATTAAAGAGTGGAGCCAATTTTAATGAAAACCATAAACATACCGTAAATCCGAGAACTACACCAAGAATCTGAATAACAAATGGAGTCCATGCGGTTCTGACATAACCATTTCTATTTTTATATTTATGAACTACTTCTTGCACTGCTGAAAATGATGCATCAACCCAATCTTTATTGTCTGATGTTACAGTTAAAAAGCAATTGTTAACATCATTTTTATCGAGACGCAATTCTAAATATGTTCCAGTATTTCTATTTGAACGAATACTTTCGCCAGTTTCAATTGTAAAGAATATCCGCTCAATATCTTTGGCCTGTCCATAATAGTTCTTCAATTCTGCAAATGAAAACACACGATACCCTTTATTATCAAATCTAATAATAAAGTTCAAAAGACCTTTCTTGGGAGACTTATCGTCTGCATTTTCACCGATATTTAACGAATTAAGGCGATCAATAAAAGCAAGAGTAATATTTTCTATAGACTTAATATCTACTGTTAAATTCGTGATTCTTTCGTCTTTCAGATAAAATGCCATTGTCCCTCCTAAACGATAGGTGCATATAAATTGATTAAACAGCTTAAATCAATATTGCTATGCATAATGATGAGTTAAACGGAGTTTAATTTGTCAACTTCATGCTAAACGAACCGCCCCGCGCTTTCGGATTATTTTAACGCCGTAAATTGTCTGTTTTGAGCCGGATAAGCAATAGTGGAAAAAAATATACCCCTATTGCCAAGAAGTGCAGATCGATCGGTGAGGGTCGCCTCGGAGGTGACCCTCACTTGATCGTCTCTCTCCTTCTAAAACAATGGGGAGCGCAACCGTCGCGCGATTTCGGAGTGCTTAGTGCGGAATTGCGACGTTGTTCGATGTTGAAGGGCAGTTGAGGGGCGCCGAGAAGGCGACAGTGAGAGTCACCTGTGAGGTGACTCTCACTTCATTCTTGTTTGAATCTGACAGGTTGAATGTTAGAATAGTTGAGTGTCACCTCAAAGGTGACCCTCGACATCGGTCATCTTTTTAGAAAGATGAACGCGTGGTTCTCGAAGGCGGGAAGGTTGGAGAAGCGGCCGTGGTTCCGGTAATGGACCTCGTCAAAGCCGAGTGCGCTGAATGTGGCGCGCATGTCGTTGTCCGTGATGCCCCACTGGAAGATGTTGTGGATATCCTTCCACGGTTTGTTATACTGCGGATGGATCTCGGCGGCGTGGTCGTACGCATACCGGTACACGTCATCCGAACGGCGCGGGGCGACGGACGTGTATTCCTCCAGCGGCAGGTCGGTCAGGCGGACCGTCTCTGCGCTGCGGATGTACTGCTGATTGAAGATCACAAAGCAGCGGGTCGTTCGCGCATACCGCGCAACGATCTCCTTCCAGTCCGGATTGGCCTGATGCAGCAGCACATCAAAGAAGAAGACCACCTCTGCTCTGTTCACTTTAGCGATCGTCTCCGGCGCGGAGAAATCGCCGTGGATCACTGACAGGTTCGGGAACCGCGCAAGTTCCTCCAGCAGTCCTGCTGGAAAATTCGTATCTACCAGGAATCCGTTCTCAATGCGGTGGTTGCGGAGCGTGTACCGCGTATACCCCGCATTCACCTTCCACACCCCGCCCAGGTCTGCAAAGGAGCGTGCCTGCGGCATCACCGTCCGGAACACCGTGTCGATCAGCCGCAGCTTGTCCGTATCCACATAGATATTGTAGCCGGAGAGGAGGTTCGGCGCATTCTTGAGCATCTTGCGAAGACGTGTCAGGGAAGGAGGAGCGGAAAGTAGGCTCATGCGAGGTATCGTTCCTTGATGATGGTCAGATGATGCAGCTCGTGTCCCGCCAGCATGTACGCTATGGCGCGGACCGATACCGGTTTTTCATTCGCCGTTCCTATTCGTCCCCATGCTTCCTCCGGCAGATTCCCCAGCAGCGTCAGCGTTGCCTGACGCACCGCGGCGTATTCTTCCAGCAGACTGCCGCTGCTCCGTGTGTTCGCGGCAGAGGTCGGCACGTAATCGTCCTGTTCATATCCCGGAAGAGATGTGGTGTCACCGCGCGCGATAGTGAGCGCACGGTAAGCGAAGATCCGTTCGGTATCGATCACGTGCAGCAGCGCCTCTTTGATGGTCCACTTTCCCTCAGCGTACCGATATTCCCACCGGTCCGCTGGAATTGCGGTCAGGAATGCATCGATCATCTTGCGGTTAGTATAGAGATGCTGCAGGATCATCCCGTCCTCCGGCACCAGGGAGATGTACCGGTCATAGTACGGCGCATACTCGTTCGGGGATGGTTTCATGATCAGTTTCATTGTGCCTCCTGTTTGGAAAGGGATGCGAAATACGCTCCGGCCAGCGCGAACGGGATGTACGATGCGATGGGGGAGATCCACAGTTTGAGCGGATGCTGCACCATCGTCATTCCCATCACCGTGAACATCGTATAGAATGCGCCGATCACCAATGCGTTGCGGTACCCCCGCTCGGGCTGGATGACGCCGGCGGTGAATCCTCCGGCGAGTCCGGCAAGGACCATTCCGGCAAGCGACATCAGATACGGACCGGCCGGCATGGAGGCGAGATATGCTTCCAGTCCGGCGATGTTCTCCGCCGTGATCTCCATCGGCAACGGGAAGAGGAACCGGTTCGCCATATTGATGAGCGCGGAGAGGATGCCGGCGGCGAACAATCCGCCGACGATGGACATGAGGGATTGCTTCATAGTGTTGTTCCGGGATACGGTGCGGGAGGAAGAGCGTTCACACTTTGAACCATTGACCTGCCATTGCTGCCAGCAGGCCGTTCTCCTGACGGTGATGATACTCGTTGGAATGCGTATCGTACCGGTAATCTTCCTTCCACGTGCCGATATTCCGCGCGATCTGTGCGAGCGCATCGCCGATGTTCTGCACTTCCTGCTCCGTTGTGGTGGGGTGGAGCGAGATGCGGACCCAGCCCGGTTTATCGGAGAGGTCCCCGGCATTGATCTTATCGGTGATGGATTTGCTGTGCTGTTTGTCCACGTGCAGCAGATAGTGACCGTACGTTCCGGCGCAGGAACATCCTCCGCGCGCCTGGATACCGAAGCGGTCGTTCAGCAGCTTCACCGCGAGATTGTAATGGATATGGTCGAAGTAGAAGGAGAACACGCAAAGCCGTTCGCGCACCCGTTCCGCCAGCAGATGCAGGTGCGGAACCTTCTCCATCAGTCCGAACATCATTTCGCCGAGTGCATGTTCGCGCGCAGCGATCCGTTCAACACCCATCTGTTCCTTCAATTGCACAGCGAGCGACGCTTTGATCGCCTGCAGGAATGCCGGTGTACCGCCGTCCTCGCGGATCTCGATGTCCGGCGAGAACATATGCTCGCCCCAGGGATTCGTCCAGAGTACCGTGCCGCCGCCCGGCTGGTCCGGGGATTTCAATGTGTAGAGCTGCTTGTTGAACAGCAGTATGCCGGGTGTGCCGGGTCCGCCGAGGAATTTGTGCGGCGAGAAGATGACCGCGTCCAGCCGCTGATCCGTATCGGCGGGATGCATGTCGATCTCCACGTACGGAGCACTCGCAGCGAAGTCGATGATGGCGATACCGCCGAACTCGTGCATCACCGCGGCCAGTTCATGGTACGGCGTGGCGATGCCGGTCACATTGGAGCAGGCGGAGAAGGAGCCGATCTTCATCGTCCGGTCCGCATGGAAGCGGAGCGCGTCGCGCAGACTCTGCACATCCACCAGTCCGTCCTCCGTCGGCTCGAGCACCACCACATCGGCGATCGTCTCATACCACGTGGTCTGATTGGAATGATGCTCCATGTGGGTGACGAAGACGACGGGGCGCTCATTGTCCGGGATCTCGAAACTGTCGCGGAACCGCTCCGGCACTTTCACGCCGAGGATCCGCTGGAACTTGTTGATGGCGGCGGTCATCCCGGAGCCGATGAACAGCAGCACATCGTCCCCGTCCGCATGCACATGCTTCTTGATGATCTCGTGGGCGTGGTGGTACGCATGCGTCATCAGTCCGCCGGTGACGGACGATTCCGAATGCGTATTGCCGACGAACGGACCGAAGGAGTGGAGCATCTTCTGCTCGATGGGGGCGTAGAGGCGTCCACTGGCGGTCCAGTCCGCATATACGAGCGGCTGTTCGCCGTACTGCGAAGTGAACCGTGCGTCGATGCCGACGATATGAGTGCGGAACGGAAGGAACACGTCATCTAGTTTCATGGAACAAAGCTACGAAAACCGGACGTGAAATGGAAATGACAAAAGCACAGCAGGTCGATGCACAAGAAGAATAAAATACGTCCCGCAGATTCCGCAGAATAACGCAGAATAATACGGAATCAGCAACTCAAGAGCCTGCAAAGAGAAGGAGGTATGTGTAAAAGAAAGATGCGCAAGTCGATGAGCAAGAGGGAATAAAAAAAAGACCTCCCGCAGATCGTTCAGAATAACGCAGAACAAATGTAGGACGGGATGATATCCTGTCCGCATTACAGAACTACCAAGGCACGAAAACACCAACGGAACACGGTAACTCAAAGCCCCGGGATTCATCCCGGGGAATGAAAAGAACACCACAAAACTCAGATCGCCCATGCGTGGCAGGATCATTGACGATCGAATGTACGCGTATCGTTAATGATCCGATGGATCAATGATTCAATGATACAATCTCACGAAGCTCTTCCTCCTCGAGACTCGATCCGCACCAGCTTTCCTTTGCGTTTGACGATGTTCTTGTAGTCCCACTGGATGAGTTTCGCTTTACGGAGCCAGCGGCGCAGGTGCGTCACTTTGATCTGGTCCGCATCAGTGTACCGCACCTCTGCCGCTTTGAACGTCCCCTCCGGAGTGAGTCCCTCCTCATCGAACGACTGGCCGCTCCAGAACAGAAGACGGATGCCGTCCTTCAGTTTGTGATATCCGACGACCGGATTGCCGTCGATGAACCAGACCGGACTGCCGTGCCAGATGCTGCTTTCGGATCCCGGCAGTGCGCGCTGGATCTCCTGCTGCAGCCGTTCACAGACGGCCCGCTCATCGACAGTGAGTGCGCGGTGATACGCGGGGATGGTGGATGCGATCGCTTTCATGGGGCTCCAAGTTGATGATGGAAGAATATAGCACACACCGGATGATGATTCAACCGGAGCATCGTTTCCCCGGTTGAACTTTCTGCAATATTTCTCTAACGTACTGTTGCTCAAGTATGTATTTCCCACTTATAGCGAACCGATACAGCCATGACGACCCGACTCCTCTTCACTTGTGTGATCCCAATGATCCTTTTCTTTTCACTTGCCCTCACCGCGCAGCCGCTCACCCTGCATCCGCTCTTTGCGGACGGTATGGTACTGCAGCAGCGGACCGACGCTCCCGTCTGGGGGAACGGCACGCCAGGAACGGTCGTCCGTCTCTCCGCTTCATGGAAAGCGGCAGCGGTCTGCACGGTCG
>JAVBYA010000444.1 GCA_030824295.1 Bacteroidota bacterium | reverse complement strand
TGACCTGAAGAAATGGAACGATCTCCGCACATCCCGCATTATGGTGGGCCAGAAACTGAAGGTCCAAAGTTAGAAGTGAGATACCGGGGAGCCTCGGCTCCCCATGTTTCCTTTCTGTGAACTTCCCATCTGCTTCTTGTTTTTCTCTCCAATTGAGCGTATATTTTCCTACGCTATCATCCAATCACGATAAATCGTATCTCTTTGCCCCTACACCGTCGTAGTATCGTCTTTGTTCTCGCTATTCTCGTCATCGCTCCGTTGTACGGACAGCGTTTGTCGAGAGCTGCCGATGATGACGGCACTAAATACACCAGTATCGGGAACGTCGGACTGACCATCACCAATTACGGCGTGATCGGCACCGGATTCGTCACCTGGCCCACGCAGCCTTCCTTCGAATACCCCAAAGGTTCCGGTATCGAGCATCTCGGCTATGGCGGTCTCTGGATCGGCGGACGAAAACGGAGCGACGGTAATGCCTACGTTTCGACCGCTATCTCCAACGAGAATACCACGTCCCGGCTCAGTGCCGGCTTCGAAATGACCAATGCCGAAGGAGCTGTGATCCTGCAGCGTTCCATCCTCGGTGAATCCGCATTCTTTGACAACAACGCGGTGAGCCATCAGGATTACGTGATGAGCTTCACCGAGAAGAACACCCGCAACCCCTCTACCGGCGATACGATCCAGAGTCATACTCCGCTCGGTATCGATATCCGCCTTGAAACCTACGCCTGGAACTTCCCGTTCGCTGATTTCTTCATCATCCTCAATTATACACTCAAGAACACCGGAACAGATACGATCGATGGACTGCATGTGGGACTGTGGGGACAGAACGCCATCCGCAACACCAAACTCTTCGGACGACCGCTCTCCAACACCGCATCGTTCTACGGTCGCGTGGGTCAGGGATATATCGATTCACTGCGTATGGGATATGCATTCGATTTCGGTATCGGCGGCAACGATGTTCCTGCCAACAGTTATGCGGCGGTGAAACTTCTGGGTACGGTCCCGTTCCCGCTCAAGCGTGATTCCGCCGGTACGTTCGGAACGGCGCTGCTCGATTCTCTCGGCGACCTCTATAAGAACACCTATTACAACGGCTGGAAGTTCCGTAACGGCGTGAATGCGTATGCAACGCCGGAGTTCGACGATAACCAATCCGAACCGTTCCGCGGTAAGTATCAGCGCTTGTCCACCATGATGCCGAAGGTGAATATCGAAGCGCTCGGACGTGCAACATCGGTGAAGGCATCGGACAATCTGACGGACGGTGAAGCACCGACGAGTATGACCAATCTTGTGTCGGTCGGACCGTTCCGTACTTTGGCTCCCGGCGACAGTGTGCAGGTCGTTTACGGTATGATCGCAGCAAAAAAGGTCGGCAGCGGAGCACCTTCTGATGATTACCGGAGCCCGCAGTTCCGCACTCAGCTGTATTCCAATGCCGGCTGGGCGCAGCAGGCATATAACGGCGAGGATCTGAACGGCAACAACCGATTGGATGCCGGCGAGGATATCAACGGTAACGGTACTCTGGACCATTTCACGCTTCCGCAGCCTCCGAAGCAGCCAAAAGTGTTCACAGTGGTGGACGACCAGCGTGTGACCATCTATTGGGACAGCATCGAAGCGGAGCAGAGCTTCGATCCCATCAGCCGTCAGTTCGATTTCGAGGGGTACCGCGTCTATCGTTCCAATCCCGGCGCCGAGATCGCCAATCCTGAGAATTTCCTCTTCTCCATGCAGCAGATCGGCGAGTTCGACCGTTCCGGCAACACGATCGGATATAATACAGGATTCGATGCTATCCGCCTGGATACTCCCAAAGTGTTCATCAATGGAACGGACACGGTCTATTGCCGATATCAGTTCCCGCCGAAAGGGGACAATATCACCACGCTGAACGGCTGGCAGTATCTGTATGGTGTGAGCGCATTCGACCGCGGTGATTCGGCGAATGGTCTTCCGAGTCTGGAGAGCGCGAAAGTGATCAAACGCGTCATCCCCGGTCTTCCGGCCTTGTCCAACGATGATAAACGTGACGTGATCGTCTATCCCAATCCATACTACGCGAATGCAGCGTGGGACGGTACGGGTGAGAGAACGCGCAAGATCTATTTCCGCAATCTCCCGCGCAAAGCAGCGATCACTATATATACTGTTTCGGGCGATATCGTTGCGGAACTGCAGCATGATGCGGCAACGTATGACGGCTCCGGCATCAAATGGTTCGATGACTTCAATTCGCTCGGGCTTCCGGCAACATTCGCCGGCGGAGAGCATGCATGGGATCTGATCACCAAGTTCGACCAGGCGATCGCGACAGGACTGTATCTCTTTACGATGAAGAACCTTGAGACCAACGAGATCAAACGGGGCAAGTTCGTCATCGTGAAATAAGACGAAAGAATATCCTGATACATTGAATTTTTAAAAACAACATCAATACACTACACGCTCAATAGATAGAGGAGGAGAGATGAAAAGAATCTTTACACTGTTGGTTTTATTCGCGACCATCGCAACGTCACAATCATATCGTACGGTGTCCATCGCACAGATCCAAACCGTGCCGATGGATTCATTGAAACTTGCTGATTCACTCGGTATCGGTTCCACGCGTTTCCGTCTGCAGACATCGCCGTTCTTCGGTTCCACGATCCCTCCGGCAGTCGTCCGTGAAACTGTTCAGGTGGTCGCGTTGGTTGCCGTCCCTCCGAAAGTGATCACCTACACCGGCGGCGGCCGAACACTGGCATTAGTGGATACGGGAGCCGCAGGTTCCTTGCCGTTCACCGGTCTGTTTGTGCGTTATCCCGGTGATTCGTCGCAGGCAGATGCGGACAATATGTACAGCATCGAAAAGGGAGATATCATCCGCATCACCGGTTATGTCGATGAGTTCCCCCTTAACAATATGAACAGTATCTCACAGTTCGTACCGCTCGTTGGTACGTTCATCGACATTCTTTCCTCCGGTAATAAGATCCCGGCACCGTACAAAACTTCCATCGCATCGTTCAACAAGGGAGCGAATCCCGGTGGTAAGGTGATGTTCACGACCGGTGAGCCGTATGAAGCGAAGCAGGTCGAATTCACCAATCTGACGGTCGTTGCACAACTGAACACAGCCCGCGGTACGTGGGTTGTTTCGGATGCTGAAGGCAACACGCTGTCCATGTATGACTGGTCGTACTATTTCACCATTGGTCACGGAAGTGTTGTTGTTCCGGGAGATCCGAATTATAAGGTTCCTCCGGTTGGAACGAAGATCGACACTCTGCGCGGATATATCGCTACTTCCTCCGGCAGTGAATCGAACCGCGGATATCGTATCTGCCCGATCTGGCCCGAAGATGTTGTCTATGGAAAGATCGCACCTGGTCTGACGACGCATCGCCGTAATCCGGTGATCGTCGGCAAGGACAGTCAGGCTGTCATCACGGCAAAAGTGTACAAGCAGACCTCAGCAGTCGTCAGCGGCGCACCGCTCGCATCGCAGCAGCTTTTGTACAGCGTCAATAACGGTGCATGGCAGACCATTGCCATGAGCACTCCGGGCGGAACGGATTCGATCTCGACCGGAGCCATCCCGGCGCAGGCACCCGGCAGCACGGTGCGCTACTTCGTGAAAGCGACCGACACGGACAATCAGGTCACCATCCTCGCGAACAGCGGTGCGTTGACTCAGTATGATTCGTCCAAAGGGTTCTTCATCTACACTGTGGTCGACCGTTCCACCAAGCCGGTGCTCGCACCGAGCGATATCCAGGCAACATCGTATATCAACGGACGCAGCCCGTACGTCGGTGCTATTGACAGCGTCGGCGGTGTCATCACTGCAGATACATCGGCACTCCGAATCTCGCCGTTGACAGCTGCCGGTGCGAACGCATGGTACATCCAAAGCGGCACGGCTCCGTTCAGCGGTCTGTGGCTCACCGGTCCGGATTCCATCATGACGAAATTCAAGATGGGGGACAGCGTTGTTGTGACCGGTACCATTCAGGAGAATTTCGATGTGACCCGTTTGGGGAACATCACCAAAGGACGTGTTGCCGCAAGCGGCCGGCCGATCCCGGCTCCGTTGAAGTTCAAGACCGAACGCTTCGGTGATGCAGCAAGCAACGGTAACGTTGATGCAGAACCGTATGAAGGTATGCTCGTGCAGTTCGATTCCGTGACCGTGACGGCGATCGATCCGGTCTTCGCAGAACCGACCGAATATTGGATCAGCAACAGCTCGCAGTCCATCCTCGTCCGCCGCGACGGACGCAATACCTATTCCAATCAGCTGGCTGATACGGCTGTGGGGATGACCATCGTGAAAGTAGGGAACAAGTTCGCTTCTGTGACCGGCGTTCTATATTACAGCAACGGCCGTTACAAGGTCGCTCCGCGGACGAATGCCGATTATGTCGGATTCAATCCCAACAGCGTGCGCCGCACGAATACGGTCGCGACCGAGTATTCACTTGAACAGAACTTCCCGAATCCGTTCAACCCGACCACGACCCTTCGCTATGCCATCCCGATGGCCGGCGCTGTGTCTGTAAAGGTGTTCAACATCGTCGGACAGGAAGTGGCTTCGCTGGTGAATGAAGTGCAGTCGGCCGGCACCTATTCCGTGACGTTCGATGCATCGAAACTGGCAAGCGGGATGTATCTCTACCGCATCTCCTCCGGTGGATTCACGCAGGTGAAGAAGATGCTGCTCATCAAGTAATCAGCTCCATTGTTCCGGCGCGGTTTGCGCTGCGCCGGAACTCGAATCATGACGAACACAGTCCGACATAGCATCCTTTTCCTCTTCGCCGTTCTGGCGTGGTCCTGTCAGCAGGACCTGCCGAACGATCCGAAGCCGAACCAGCCCCCGGCAACGCGCCTCTGGCTCTCATCCAATCAGTTGTTGAATGAGACCTCATCGCGTCAGCATGCCTATTGGTATGGCGAGGACCCGGATGGTTTCGTGCGCGGGTTCCTGATCGCCACACCGGAATCGGTCGCAGCGGCTTCCGTGAGCTATCCGGATACCTTCACATATACGTGGACGCTGCGGAACGACAGTATCATCGGGCTTCCTCTCGCTAAACAGCGCAGTCTCTTTACGATCGTGGCACGTTCGGTCGACAATACCTTCGGCCAGCATACACTGTTGAAGGAAGGGGATGCTGTCCGTCTGACCCCGCGTCCGTATTGGGATGTGAACCGCAACGGGATCCTGGACGGCAGTGATGTTGAACTCACTTCGATGAACGGTGCATTGGATACCAAGAGTGCCGCGCAACTCCTTCCGATCCGCAATACACCTCCGAAAGTGTTCTATGCTGTCAATCCTGTCGATTCGCAGACCGTTCAGCAGCCGGAATCGACCTTTACCGTGGCAACATTCTCTTGGTACGGCACCGATGTGGACGGTGACAATACGATCCTCACGTACCGCCTTGCGTTGAACGATACGAGCACCGCTGACCGCTGGTTCACCGTGACCAGTGCGATAAAATCCGTGACCCTCATCGCTCCAAGGAACAGGACCGATACCGCGACCGGCGATGTTGACGTGAATGTCTATACCGGCACGGCACCGCTGCAGTTCCGCGGAACGCTCAAGGGATTGAAACTCAATGCGAAAAATATCCTCTATCTTCAGGCGAAGGATGTGGCGGGGGAATACAGTGCCGCAACGACGATGCCGTCCAATCCCGTCACCCGGATGTGGTATGTGAAGAAACCGAAGAGCAAACTCCTCGTGGTGTCCGATTATCTGCACACCATCTCGAGTCTGGCAGAACGCGATTCAGCGCTTAAACGCTACAGCAATGCTCTGTTAACGTCCATGCCGGGGACGACCTACGGCAACTTTGATATCATGGATGTCGGTTTCGGTCTGACGGCGGATGAGAAGCAGAACCAGCTGCTCAAACAGAAGTTCGGCGCCATGGTGCCCGCAACGATGAACCCGGCACTCTTCGAAACATTCAAGCTCTTCAGCATGGTCCTCTGGGCAAGCGATCTCTATCCGAGCTATTTGCCGGCACAGATCGGCCTCTTCAAGTATACTCAGGACGGCGGCAAAGTGGTGTTCACCTCCACGTTCCCTGCGAATGTCTCGTACTCTGATTTCGATGCACTGGTGGACTTCGCGCCGATCGACAGTGTTTCGACCGATGCCAGCTCCAGTGCCACGATCCATACGAACACCGACAATCGAATGCCGTTCAAGACGAAAGTGCTTTCAATGCAGACCGGATTCCCGGAATTGGCGTTCGATGAGATCCCGG
>JAVBYA010000365.1 GCA_030824295.1 Bacteroidota bacterium | reverse complement strand
TCACCCATCTGCGGCATGATGACGTCGATGAGCGTCCCGCCGGACACGGCAGGCGCTGCAGCGGGAGCAGAGGCAGCGGCAGCTTTCGGTGCGGCGGCCGGAGCAGGCGCCGGGGCAGACGGTGCGGGTGCCGGAGCAGATGCATTGACGGAGGCATTCGCATCAGTATTGATGCGGGCGATGACTGTATTCACACCGACCGTTGTCGTTTCCTGATAAAGCAATTCTGCGATGATGCCTGCCGCCGGTGCGGGGATCTCGGAATCGACCTTATCCGTACTGATCTCCAGTAGGGTCTCATCCTTTGCGACCTTATCCCCTACCTTCTTGTGCCATTTTGCGATGGTCCCTTCGGCAATGCTTTCGCCCATTTGGGGCATGATGACGTCGATTAATGCCATAGTAAAAACTCTCTGCTGATAAAATTAATGATAACTGCGACTCACATCTTCACATTTCAATATGCGGCAAGGTCCTGCAACGCCGTGATGACTTTCTTTGTATTCGGAAGAAAGAACTCTTCAAGCGTAGGACTGTACGGCGTCGGTGTATCGATGGCGCCGATACGCTTCACCGGTGCATCCAGTGACTGGAAGCAATGTTCAGTGATGAGCGCCGAGATCTCACCGCCGATGCCTCCGGTGATATTGTCCTCATGCGCAACGAGCACTTTACCGGTCCTGCGGACCGATCCATAGATCAATTCGGTATCCAACGGCATCAATGTACGAAGATCCACGACCTCTACGCTCACGCCGTGTTCGTTCTGCATCACTTCGGCAGCTTCCAGCGCCATATGGACCATGGAGCCGTAGGTGATCACCGAGATGTCCGTTCCGCTCCGTTTCACATCCCCTTTGCCGATCTCCACGATGTAATCGGTCTCCGGCACTTCCCCTTTGATATGACGATAGAGGCGCTTATGCTCAAGATACAGGACCGGATTGTTATCACGGATCGCTGCTTTGATCAATCCTTTTGCATCGTACGGAGTGGACGGAGCAACGATCTTGAAACCGGGCTGATGGAAGAACCATGCTTCGGGGTTACGGGAGTGGAACGGTCCGCCATGGATTCCGGCGCCGCTCGGAAGCCGCACGACCATGGGGCACGGGATGTGCCATCGGTAATGGACCGATGCCGTATTATTGACCAGCTGACTGAACCCGGTCGTCACGAAATCCGCGAACTGCATCTCTGCCACAGGCCGCATACCGACCACGGCTGCACCGGTAGCGGCACCAAGGATGGCAGTCTCCGCGAGCACGGTATCAACAACTCGGTCCTCACCAAAATGCTGGAGGAATCCTTTCGTTACTTTGAATGCACCGCCGAACGGACCGATATCCTCACCCATCAGAAACACGGATTGATCGCGTTCCATCTCTTCCCAGAGTCCTTTTGAAATTGCTTCGATATACGTTATGATAGCCACAGAGAGAATCGTCTAAAGTGAATGGATCAGTTAATCAGCATACACGCCAACCGCAGCCTCTTCGGCCGGCGGATAGGGTGAATCGACAGCGAATTGCGTTGCGTCTTCCAACTCCGCGAACACCTTCTTCTCGTATTCCTCTTTGATCGTCGGCGTAAGGATCTTCTTATCGGTGAGCAGTTTCTCAATGCGCATCACCGGATCCTTCTTCTTCCATTCGGCCAATAAATCCTTCGGCACATATTCCGCACCGTCGTGTGCCGAATGTCCGTGCATGCGCATGGTAACGGATTCGATCAGAGTCGGACCTTCACCGCGGCGTGCACGTTCCACAGCGGTCTTGCAGGTCTTGTAGACAAGATCGATATCGGTGCCGTCAATGGTGAATCCCGGGATGCCATAGCCCAATGCACGATCCGAGTATCTCTCCATCGCTTTCTGCTTTGCGACCGGAGTGGAATAGGCGAACTGGTTGTTCTCAATGATAAGAATGAGAGGAAGTTTCATGACCGAGGCCATCGCCAGCGCTTCGTGGATATCGCCGACATTGCTTCCGCCGTCGCCGATATAGGTCAGTGCCACCGAATTCTCCTTGCGGAGTTTGCTTGCCAGCGCAACGCCGGCTGCCATCGGCACCATTGCGCCCAGGTGACTGATGTTGCCGTAGATGCGGAGAGCCGGATCGGCATAATGCCCTGTGCCGTCCCGTCCTTTGGACAATGAATTTCCCCGCCCCAGATGCTGCAGCATCAAATGCCGCAGGGTCTGTCCTTTGACGAGGTGCGCACCCATATCGCGGTGCATCGGGAAGAGATAGTCCTGCGGTTCCAGCGCGAAGGCACTGCCGACGGCTGTCGCTTCATTCCCGTTTCCGGTATATGCCCCGCCGACGATCTTCCCCTGCCGGTAGAGTTTCAGGATGGATTCCTCGAACTCCCGGGTGAGGCGCATATAATAGTAGAGACGCAGATATTGCTCAGCAGTGAGCGACGGTGTTCCATCGCCCTGCTTCGGAGTGCTTGTATTTTTTGCCATATTTCCTTTTACAGCCATAGACTATTGATTCCTTCGGAACCGATCAAAATGCCGCGAGTCGTTCCAATGCGGAGGTGATATGATGTTCCTGCGGCAGGACGGTATTCTCGAGTGCCGGAGCGAACGGGATCGGAGCATCCAATGCTGCCACGCGTGCCAGCGGTGCATCCAGGTATTCGAAACACTCTTCTGCGATCTGCATGCCGATCTCTGCACCGTATCCGCCGGTCTTCGTGTCCTCATGGACGATGAGGACCTTACCGGTCTTACAGATGGAGTTGAAGACCGCCTCTTTATCCCACGGAATGAGTGTGCGAAGATCGATGACCTCTACGCTCACTCCCTTCTCTTCCATCTTCCGTGCCGCTTCCAGCGACCGCTGCACCATGAAACCCCATGTCACGACCGTCACATCGGTCCCTTCCCGCTTCACCTTGGCAACACCGAACGGCAGACAATAATCGTCCGACGGCTCCTTGGATGCTGCGAACTGCTGACGATACAATCCTTTATGCTCACAGAAGAGGACCGGATTATCCTCACGGATCGCGGTCTTCAGCAAACCTTTGGCATCGGCAGCATTGGACGGCATGGCGACCCAGAGTCCGGGCACATGCGTGAAGATACCTTCGATACTTTGACTATGATAGAGACCGCCGCGGATGTATCCGCCGGTGGCAACGCGGATGACGACCGGACAGGTCCAATCCCCGTCCGTACGATAGCGCATATGCACCAATTCATCCTTGATCTGCATGAAGGCCGGCCAGATGTAATCACCGAACTGGATCTCCACCACCGGTTTGAAACCGCGGACGGCAAGACCAATGGCCGTTCCCATGATACTCGCTTCGGCAAGCGGTGAATTGAAGCAGCGGTCCACGCCGAACTTGTTCGTCAGATTCTTGGTCGCAGTGAACACTCCGCCTTTCCCGTCCGCCACATCCTCGCCGTAGACGAGCATCTTCGGGTTGCGGGCCATCTCTTCATGGAGCGCATGATTGATGGCATCCACCATCACAATGCTGCTGCCGTTGTGCTCAGGTTCCGTGAAATTCTCCTTCGGCACGACGATATCCGGCGAGAAGACATTGCGCAGTGCGGTATCGGCCGTGGGACTCTCTGCAGCTTCGGCGTAATCCGCCGCTTCTTCCACTTCCTGCTTCACGGCAACACGCATCTCCTTGATATCCTGCTCCGTTGCATATCCATTCGCAAGCAGATAGCGTTCGAACTTCGGGATCGGATCCTTCGCCTTATCCTCTTCGATCTCCTTCGCGGTCATATATTTCTTCGGATCGTCGGAGGACGAATGCGGGAACAAACGGACGCAATGAGCTTCGATCATCGCCGGGCCGTTACCGCTTCTGCAATACTCCACCGCTTCGACCGCCGTGCGGTAACATTCGATGAAATCTGTGCCGTCGATGTCATACGTTCTCAGATTCGGATACGCACTGTAGAGCCGTGCCACCGAGCCTCCGGCGATCTGGTCCTTTACCGGGACGGAGATCGCGAATTTATTGTTCTGCACACAAAAGAGCACCGGGAATTTCTCGCGGCTCGCCCATGCGACCGCCTCGGCGAACTCCCCTTCACTGGTCGCCCCTTCACCGGATGAAACGTAGGTGATCTCGTCGTTCTTCTCTTTGCGGGAACCCATCGCCGTTCCGACCGCCTGCAGGTACTGGGTACCGGTCGGCGAGGACTGACCGACAATGCGATAGCGTTTATCCCCGTAATGTGACGGCATCTGCCGTCCGTGGGATGATGGTCCCTCGATGCGGTGCATATTCTCGCAAAGGATATCCTTCGCTGTGGATCCCATCGCCAACGAGAACGCGAGATCGCGGTAGTACGGATAGGACCAGTCGTGACCGGGCCGCATCGCCATGGCGATGGCCACCTGCGCCGCTTCATGTCCCGGACCGCTGATGTGGAACAGGATCTTTCCCTGCTTCAGCAGGTTCATCTCTTTCTCATCGATGTACCGCGCGGAGAGCATCATGCGGTATGCGAAGAGCAGTCGTTCCTTGCTCAATAGTCCATTCACCGACGATGCACGGGAGGTGCCGTTCACCGCAGGATTCTTCTCCATGACTGCTTCTTTCTTTGTCGGCATTGCGTTAGTTCTCCTCTATGGCGGCTTCATTGTGGTGAAGCAGTGATAAAAGCTCCTCCACTGAGATCTGTTTGACCTGCAGCGAGAAGATGTCGGCAAAATGTTTCGTGAGATGTGCATGGACCTCGGTCAATGGGACCGGACGGCCGAGCACGTTATGCAATGATGTCACACCCTTATGAAAGATCCCGCACGGGATGATGCGGTCGAAGAACGACAGGTCCGTCTGGACGTTCAGAGCAAAGCCGTGCATCGTGATCCATTTGCTCACCTTCACTCCGAGAGCAGCGATCTTATCGTTCTTCACCCAGACGCCGGTGAATTCCTTCTCCCGTCCCCCTTCAATTCCGTAGTCCTTCAGTGTGCGGATGATCATCTCTTCGATGTCCCGCAGGTACCGATGGATGTCATTATAATGCTGGTTCAGATCGATGATGGGATACCCGACGATCTGTCCCGGTCCATGGAACGTCACATCGCCGCCGCGGTCGATCCAGAACATATCGATCTTCTTCTCGCTGAGTTCCGACTCGGAAGCGAGCAGATGGTTCTCATCTGCCCCTTTGCCGAGTGTGAAGACCGGTTCATGTTCCGTCAACAGCAGAACGTCCCCGATCCGCCGTTCCAGCCGGGCTGCAAAGATCCTCTTTTGCAGTTCCCAGGTGTCGGCGTAGCGGGTCCTTCCCAGGTCGATGACGAGAAGTTGGTTCATGGCTCCTTAGATATGCAAAGCACGTCCGTACGCATCCAATGCCGCTTCCATCACCCCTTCGGTCAGGGTAGGATGAGCATGGATCGTATTGTACAGCTGCTCGGCGGTCGTTTCGAGCGCACGGGCAGTGGTCAGTTCCGCGATCATCTCTGTCGCTTCCGGTCCGATGATATGAGCACCGAGCAATTCACCGTACTTCGCATCGAAGATCAATTTGACCATACCTTCGGTCTCGTTGAGTGCGAGTGCCTTCCCGTGGGAACGGAACGGATAGCGGCCGACCTTGATCTCTTTGCCGGTGGCGCGGGCTTTCTCTTCGGTGAGACCGACGCTGGCGACCTGCGGCTGGCAATAGGTGCAGCCCGGGATGTTGTCGTAATCCACTGCGTGCGGATGCTTGCCGGCGATCGCTTCGATGCAGACGATCCCTTCGTGCGATGCTTTGTGTGCAAGGCACGGCGGTCCGGCCACATCACCGATGGCATAGATCCCGTCGATGTTCGTCTTGAGATTCTTATCCACTTTGATGAACGATTTCTCGGTCTTCACGCCGAGTGCTTCCAGTCCGAGGTTCTCAATGTTCCCCTGCACGCCGATGGCACTCAGCACGATGTCCGCCTTGATCTCCTTCACGCCGTCCTTGTTCGAATACTTCACGGTCGCTTCTTTCCCGGGCGTGACACTCTCCACTTTCGTTTCGGTGAGCACTTCGATGCCGGACTTCTCGAAACTGCGGCGGAGCACTTTCGTGATCTCGCGATCCTCGATCGGCAGGAGGCTGTCCAGCATCTCGATGATGGTCACTTTGGTGCCGTATGCATTATAGATATATGCGAACTCGGAACCGATGGCACCGGAGCCGATGATGACCATCCGCTTCGGCGCTTCGGGCAGGACCATCGCTTCCGTACTGGTGATGATCTGTTTGTAATCCACCGGGATGTTCGGCAGGATGCGCGGACGGGCGCCGGTCGAGATGATGATATGCTTGGCGTTCACCTTCTCTTTCTTCCCTGCTGCATCATATTCCACAACACCTTTGCCGACGATCTTCGCGGTCGCATAGACATG
>JAVBYA010000480.1 GCA_030824295.1 Bacteroidota bacterium | reverse complement strand
GCCCATCCGCACGCGATATATAAAATGCCCATCCGCACGCGATCAGTATCCGCAATATCCGCGCGCAAATCCCGTCCGCCCCGCGATCATCGCCCGTCCGCCATCCTGCGCAAAGCATTGGCATCCGGGATGGCAATGAAATAGCATGGCATTGATAGGAATGAAGGCCGTATCATCCTGTGCCGGATCGTCCGGCAGCGCCCCATTCATTCCCGATTCCCCGCATGCCGTTCCCGGTCCGCAAGCGATATCGCCTTCCCTATTTCAATTACGCCAGTTCCCATCTCTCCTTCGTCACGATCTGTACGGATAAGCGCGTTCCGTTATTCGGTGCCGTCATTAATGGAGTGATGCATCTCTCCCGGGAGGGAAGAATGGCGGATGAATCCTGGCAGTTGATCCCGCAGCTTTGTGATTATGCATCGCTGGATGAGTACGTTATCATGCCGGATCACATCCACGGAATCATCGCCATCGAGAATCCGGATGAGCCGCGATCGACCTCCGGTCCGGTCTTTGCCGTTCGACAGCGGTCTGTTTCCACGGCGGTCCGTAATTTTAAATCGGCGGTGACAACGAAGATACGGAAGCTGCACGACGATCCGGGATGCATTGTCTGGCAGTCCCGCTTCTACGAACGGATCATCCGCAGCGATGATGCTTTGCATCGAATACGGGAGTATATCCGGAACAATCCGGCTGCATGGGCGGCCAAACTGCAGAAGCAGCGCCAGCCTCTTTAATCCTTCCGCTGCTTTTGCTTTTCTTGCACATCTTCAGTATCCTCAAGCGGACCGTTGTCCTTCCATGAACATTATCTATCGTTCCATATCGATCCTGCTTGTTGTGTGCGCGGTGTTCTCCCCGGCCCAATCCTCCAAGCATGAAGTGCGCGCGGTCTGGGTCTCCTCGGCAGGAGGGGACTGGCCGACCTCCACCGATCCTGCGGAGCAGCAGCGATCGCTCATTGCCATCTTCAACACGCTTCAGGAGCAGCATTTCAATACGGTCTTTTTCCAGGTGCGGCCGCGCGGCAACGTGCTGTACCGCTCCGCACTCGAGCCGTGGGCCGGTCAGCTGACCGGTGTGCTCGGACGGGACCCGGGATACGATCCGCTGGAGTTCGCGATCATCGAAGCGCACAAACGGGGACTGGAGCTGCATGCATGGTTCAATGTGGCGAAAGTGTGGGGGAGCGATAATCTTCCGGCGCATCAGCAGCATGTCACACGCAAACACCGGGAGTGGGTCCGTTTGTTCGAAGGGGAGTGGTGGCTGGATATGGGTGAACCGGATGCACGCACATACACCGAAGAACTGGTGAAGGAACTGATCAGCGGGTACGACATTGACGGGATCCATTTCGATTATATCCGCTATCCTTCGGCAGCGTTCGAGGATTGGGGTTCGTTCACGAAGTGGGGCGACGGTGTGGAGCGTCCCGAATGGCGGCGGAACAACGTCACCTCGTTCGTGCGGAACGTGTATACATTCGTGCAAAAGGAGAAGCCGTGGGTGAAGGTCGGTTCGGCTCCGCTCGGCATCTATCAGTCCATTCCCGGCGCGCAGTCATCGTTCAACGGATACTCCGGTGTGTTCCAGGACTCGCGGCGCTGGCTGCGCGAAGGGATCCATGATTATCTCGCACCGCAGCTGTATTGGTCGATCGGAGAGCAGAAGAATCCGAACGATCCGGATTTCTTCCTGCTGAGCAGCGACTGGGTGAACGAGAACGCACAACGCCATATCTACATCGGCATCGGGGCCTACCGGACGGCGGTGCAGGACGAGGTGAAGGAACAGGTGCGGCTGACGAGGGAAGAGGGGGCGCAGGGACAGGCATTCTTCCGGTACGAGAACATCGCCGCGGTGATCGGCAGGGACGGTCCGCTCTATACTTCGCCGGCATTGGTCCCGCCGATGGTGTGGAAGGATTCCATTCCGCCGAATGCGCCGAAGGAGATGTCCGTATCGAACGATAAGGGAGCCGCAGTGATCGCGTGGAAGGAACCGGACGCAGCGCCGGATAAGGAGCCGGTCCATCGGTATGTGGTGTACCGTTCTTCGCAGAAGAAGATCGATACACGCCGTGCGGAGAACATCGCAGCGGTCCTGCCGGCAATGGTGCGCAGCTACCGGGACGAGTCGGCGAACGGACGGGAATATTTCTATACGGTGATGTCGCTGGACCGTGCCGGGAATGAGAGCGGCGCTCCGGTCAAGACCGTTTCCGAGATCCAACGTATTCTTGCCCGCTACGAAAAACCGCGGACGATCGTCTCCGTCTGGAACACCGTTCCGGCTGCGGCGAACGGCCGCGCGTACATCATGTTCGATCTGCCGAAGCGGATGCCGGTACGGTTAGCGGTGAACGATGCACGCTCCGGCACAATGACCCTGCTTGTGAACGATACACGCAATGCCGGACTGCATGTGGTCGCCGTGAACACCGCGCCGTTCCCTGCCGGCGCCATCGAATACCGGTTGTCGGCAGGGGATTCCACGATCGTGCGGACGATGATCAAACCATGAACCGTTGGAACGGCTCAGTTCTCCGCGGTGACCGGCGAATTGAGGATGGTCCGATAGAAGGTCACCAGCATCTCATTTTCCTCGCTGTTCGCAGCCTCTTCCACAGCTTCCCTTCCTTCTTCCCCGCAGACAGAGACCAGCGCCCATGCGGCAGAGATCTTCACATTATCGGCCTTATCGGCAGAGAGCAATTCGATGAGCTCGTCCACGGCACCCGTTAGTTTGTATCGTCGGATGTGATTGGCGGTGCTCGTGACCACTCCGGTATTCTCGGAATGGAGATTGGCGATGTAGTTCTTTTCCGCTTTCGCCCAATCGACACTTTCAGCGGAACCTTTCGGGGTGGATGCAAGAACCGAAGAAACACCAAAGCAGACAACGAACAGCACGGACATCGTCTTCATAACTCCTCCTATGGATTGTGTTGTGGCTGGCTTTTCTCGGTGGGTGCATATACAAACGGACGCGCACCGGAAAAGTTTCTATCAAAGATCCATTACTGCAACAGTTGTAAAGGAACAATGCAAAGATACGCGCGGAATATGACGGAATGAAAAGGAAGGGATGAAGCGAAGATTACGGTTGCGTCAGTTTTACGATAATTGTCAAGGTCCGATGGAGAGTTCATCGCGCCGCACCTCGCGCCACTCACCGGGAGCGAGCGTGCCGATGCCGAGATCGCCGATCTTCACGCGCACGAGACGGAGTGTCGGGTGGCCGACAGCCGCTGTCATCTTGCGCACCTGACGGTTGCGTCCTTCGCGCAGCACGATGCTGAGCCATGCGGTCGGTACGTTCTTGCGGAAGCGGATCGGGACGGAACGTTCAGGGAACGAAGGATCTTCTGTCAGCAATGCGACCTCTGCGGGGCGTGTCCGTTCCCCTTCGATCACTACACCGCTGCGGAGCTGCGTCAATGCGGTCTCATCCGGAATACGTTCCACCTGTGCGAAATACGTCTTGGGGTGACCGAACGATGGATCGGTGAGTTTCTGTTTGACGGCACTATCATTCGTCAGCAGCAGCAATCCTTCACTGTCATAGTCCAGCCGTCCGACCGGGTAGACATCCTTCGGCAGGGAGAGGAAATCCTTGAGCGTCTTCTTTCCCGGTTCGGGGGAGAATTGGGAGAGGACGTTGAAAGGCTTATAAAAAAGTATATAGATCATTGGAAAATTATCAAGATTTTCAGGATTGCAAGATTATCAAGATTTTCAGGATTGCAAGATTATCAAGATTACCCATCTGTGCAGCGAATAAAAATCCATCCAGTACAATTTTTTATAATCCTGATAATCTTGAAATCCTGGAATGCTTTTTAGAAACCCATGGCCTTATTCATGAAATCGACGAGCGGGGCCAGTTCCTGACAATGCTTCGCGATGACCTTGGGGAAGTCCTTCCGGTAGCAGATCTCCTCTTTCAGGTCGACGCCGGTGAAGAACTGTTTCATCTTCAGCCATTCGATCATCGGATGGTCGGGGAGGTATCCTTTGGGGGGACGGGAGAGTTTCGCACCGCTGATGCCGCTGAACATTCTTTTGAACGACGGTTTGTTGATGACCGCGAGGAATTCCTTGGGATGTGCCGCGATGGCTGAACGGATCTGTTTCAGCTGGTCGTTGTCCGGCATGTAGATGCCGCCGCCGATGAACACTTCGCCCGGTGCGATGTGCAGATAATAGCCGGACCCTTCGAATCCCTTCGGTTTTCCTTTCAGGACGAAATGCCCGGCCATGTGGGTCTTGTACGGCGTCTTGTCCTTGCTGAAGCGGGTATCGCGGTAGATGCGGAACATAGAACGCTTCGGGTGAACATCGAACTGCGGCGCGAAGTCCGCCATGAGCGGCTGCATGGCAGCGATGAAGCTCTGCATGGGGAACTTGATATGGTCCTCGTAGTCCTGTTTGTGTGCAGCGAACCAGTCGCGGGTGTTGTTCTTTTTGAGCCGCTTCAGGAAGGCAACGCTCTCCTTCGGAAAACCTTCGAAGGGGGGGAAATGCTGTTCGTCCAATTCTCGGAGCATGGGTATCCTTTTCATGAAAGTCGCACTGGAGTACAGACCGCACGGAAGCGTGCGGCTGCCGGGTGCTCCCGGCGGTGATAGTTATTGCTGATGGGCGACGGGAATGGTGACGGTGACGGTCGTGCCGCGGTTCAGTTCACTTTCGACCTTCACCGTGCCGCCGAGCAGGTTCACGCACTGCTGCACGATGGTCAGTCCGAGTCCGGTGCCGTAGATGTTCGCCACGTTCGATGCCCGGAAGAAGGATGAGAAGAGATGCTTCTGTTCCGCCGCAGGGATACCGATCCCCTGGTCCTGGATGCGGACTGTGCAGCGTCCGTCCGTGAGTTCAACATGCGCGCGGACCTCGGTGTTGTCGCGCGAATATTTGAAAGCGTTGGAAAGCAGCTGATGTGTGAGGGTCTTGAGCAGCGTTTCATCCGTCTGCACGGCGTTGATCTCACCTTTCTCGGAGAGGATGAAGCGGTGCTGCGATTCCAGGTCCGCCGTGAGCTCTTTTGCAGCGTTCTGCAGGACCGATTCGACATCCACGGTGCCGATGGTCAGGCGGTATTGTTCCGCCGATGCGCGGGTGGTGAAGGTCACATCCCGGACGAGGTCGATCATCTGCCGGATGGATTCGTTGATGCGGAGGAACGAGTGATAGCGGCGTTCGTCGCTCCACTTGTCCATGAACCGCTCGAGCAGTTCGGTGTTGGTGGCGACGGTAACGAGTGATGTGCGGAGCTGATTGCTCACCATGCCGATGAAGCGTGATTTCAGCTCCAGCAGTTCCTGTTCCCGTTCCTTTGCGGCGGCGAAATGACGCTGGGAATCCTTCTCGACGGTCCGGTCCAGGATGAAACCGACGAACTTGGTGCTTTCGCTGTTGGGATGGATATCGACGAAGGTGACGAAGGCAGTAATGGCATCGTTGGTGGCGGCGAGGATGCGGGTCTCACCCTGGAACTGTTCGGAGCGGTTGTCCGTGTTCTTCCACTGTTCCTCATAGAAGGCCCGTTCCTCTTCCGGGAAGAGGCGGGAAAAATGCTTGCCGCTCAGTTCGGTCATACCGTATCCGACGAGCTCTTCCAGCGGGGCGTTGCAGTATTCGCATTCGCCCGAGGCATTCACGACGAAGACCGGAACGGGGACGCTGCGGAGGATGGCGTGGATGCTTCGACCGGCATTGTCCACATCCGCCGTGGCTTCGGTCAGCTGCGTCTGCAGTGCGGCGATGGCGTTGGATTGTTCGCGGGACTTCTGTTCCATCTCGGCGATGTGTGCATACAGGCGCTGTTTGCTCTCCTGCAGCGCATGTTCGGTGGCCTGACGGGCAGTGGCTTCCTCCTGCAACAGCGCTTTTGTCCGCTCGAGTTCTTCTCCGGTCACGGTCAGGAGCAGTGCGTGTTCCGCCGTCTGGCGGCGCAGTTCTTCCTCGTTCCGCCGGTACTCTTCGGTCAATGCATCGCGGGAGCTGTTCAGTGATTCGTTCGCACCGCGCGTTGCGCTGAGCTCGTTCTGCAGCTGTTCCAACTGATGCTGAAGGCCGCGGATGGTCTCCTGCGACCGGGTATCGGCCGTACGCCGCTCCTCCAGTTCGCGCTGCAGCGAGTCGTGCCGCTCTTGTAGTTCCATTGTCTGCCGGATATGGTTGGAGAGGATCTGTTGTTCGCGCTGCGCATGGGCGGAGGCTTGAACGGCACGCTGCTGTTCCTCCTCCGCGAGGCGGGCGAGGAGCGCATGCTTTGCCTGCTGTTCCGTTTCCAGTGCCGCCGTCCGGACCGCCATTTCAGCGGCGAGTTCCGCGCGCTGCCGTTCCTCTTCTGCAAGCCGGTCGTTCAATGCTTCCTTCGCTTTCTGTTCCGTTTCC
>JAVBYA010000055.1 GCA_030824295.1 Bacteroidota bacterium | reverse complement strand
CGCACCGAACAACCGGTCCGGGAAACCCGTCCGACGGACATCAACTGATAATGCACATGACCGACCCGCAGAAAAAAGCTGTCGCTGCCGCTGCACTGTTCGCCGTTCTGGCCTCGATCACGGCAGGTCTCATCTATGTGAACGGACTGATCCTTGAACCGCTGCTGCCGGGAGAACGGGTCCCTTCTCTGAACATCATCCGCGCCGCTCAGCATGACACCCTTCACCGCCGCGCCGTCCTTTTCGTCTCCCCGGTCTGCCGGCACTGCGTGCAGGCCCTGGACCGTATCAGCGGCATGAATGGAGCCGTCCTCCGGTCACTGACCGTATTCGTTTCCGGCACCGAACAGGAAACTGCCGGACTCCGCGCCCGGTTTCCGCTGCCGTTCATCGCCGATCCGGAGGGGAACATCGCACGAAGCTTTCGAAACTCGATCGTTCCCGCACTCTATCTTATTGACGAACAAGGTATCCTCCGGCACCGGCCGAACATCCGTGCGTTCCATTCGGCTGAATCGTTGCTGATCACCTCATTCCTGGCAGATCCCGGTCGGCCGGACCGGACCACAACACCGCTCACCCATTGATCACCATCGGAGTACGTATGCGTATCTGTTCATTGTTGCTCATCGGTACCTTTCTTGTTCATGCGCAGCCGGCGTTCGATCCCATTACCGAGTTTAACGCCGTACGCACTCCGCCGCATCTGCGTGATATGATGAAGAAATATCAGAAGTATGGTCTCTCTCCGTTCGAGCTCAGCAGCGACAAGATGATCGCCGAACACATGAAGGGGATGACGGCCTATCAGTTCAAGGAGGGTTCGCCGCGCGGAGGGATCATCCTCCTGTTCTGCTCGTCCGCGGATTCCATTGTGACGATGTTGCAGTACACCATCAAACCGCCGCAGTTCGACCAGCACGGCGAGGCGTTCTGGAACGACGTGTCCCGCAAACTGGGAGAGGCAACCTCGGAGTCGACCCTTCCCATGCTCGGCAAACGGAGATCATGGGAGCGGGGGAATGTAACGGTCCAATTGCTCCTGTTCGATGCCGCCGCTAAAGCGGTCTCTATAAGTTATCTCTGGAAGCGGTGACCGCCGCCGCCTTCCTCTCGCCCGACGCTTCATCCCGACAATGACCGGTGCGCCGCACCGGTCCACTCATGTTCTTCTCCCTGCAACCGCAGGTTCTTGCGCGCTCAACGACACCCTGTGCCGGCTCGGTCCCCGCCGCGGCGGTAGCGTTGGCATGCCCGAACGGACCGCTGCGCAGCGGGGAACATTCACCGTCAATCATTCAATATCACTATGGAGGATCCAATGAAACAATCGATCAGTATCCTGATGATGGTCGTGCTCCTTCTGACCCACTCCGCACCGCTCCTCTCCGCACAGCCGGAATCGATCCCGCTTACCGCTGTACAGATGGAATACACTGTGGGAGGGAAGGACGTCATGGAATGCGCTGCACTGCTGCTGACGTGTGTCAACACCATCGGCGCACTCTGGTGGGCGTCGGTCATCTGCGCCGGACTCACCGCGTACTGTCTGGCCGTTGATAACGGCGCCTGACGGTTCCTTGCGCTGCGGGGACCGAAGGAACGCGGTCCCCGCTCTTGTTTCGCTTGACGGCCTGCTGCCGTCCGCTGACCATCAACCCACAAACGGAGAGTTATGCATGGATTCGATCGTTCGTTCATTGTTCCAGCCTGCCCGGTTCTTCCGGGAGAATGAGGGGCGGCCGGGGTGGATCGGCCCCTTCATCAGTATCTGTCTCATCTCCATGTTCTGCGCCTGGCTTACGCTGCCGTTCGTGGAGCGTGCCGTTGCGCTGAGCATGGAGCCGTCGATGAACAGCACCGCTGCGTCGGACGCGGCCGCCGCAACGCGGGACATGCGGCTGATCGGCATCGCTCTGGTACCGCTGGAACGGCTCGTGCGGTGGGGGTTCGTGTCCCTGCTGCTGTTCGCGGCCGTGCGGACGCTCTCGGCCGCACCGGTGACATTCCGGACGGTGTTCGCCATTGTCATCTGCTCGCAGTTGGTCTTTGCCGTGATGACGCTCTTGAATGTTGCGGTACTCCACCTCCGCGGCCTGGAGGGGGTCACCCACAGTATGGACCTGAATGCCCTTCCCGGATTGGATCTTTTCCTCTCCAATAAAGTGCAGAACAAGGTATGGTACACGGTGCTCAGCGCCGTGAACCCGTTCACTCTCTGGCATGCATTCGTCCTCGCTACCGGTCTTACGGCCGCTGCATCACTCACTCCGGCCAGATCGTACGGCATCGTGTTCGGACTCTGGCTGACCGGAATTGCGTTCGAGGTGACCATGGTGATCATTACACAGCGGCTCGTTGCAGGAGCGATGGGATGAAGCGGCGCTGGCTGACCTCGCTGCGCATACTGCTCGGTCTGTTCTTTGCTGCCGGCGGCGCAATGAAAGGGAGCGCTGTGCAGGAATTCTCTTCGGTCATTTCGGCGTTCGACCTCCTGCCGGAAGAATGGTCGTTGTTCACCGCTGTCGCCATCATTGCGGGGGAGATGTTCTTCGGAACGCTGCTGATGTTCGGCATCGCACTCCGCCGGACTGGAGCGGTGCTCATCGCCGCGATCCTGATCTTCACACTTGCCGCAGCATCGGCGCTCGTGCGCGGTATAGAAACGTCGTGCGGTTGTTTCGGCGCCTCTTCCGAAGAGACCATCGGTGCCGGGACGCTCATCCGCAACGGCATCATCCTTCTGCTGCTCGTCATCGTCACTGCTGCACGGCCGCACGAACCGCAGAAGTGATATTACGGACATTTTTGTATCCGTTCCTTTTTCTCTTCGATTGCTTTTCATCCATTCTCTCTTGACATTCCCTTTGAACAGAATCCTCATCCTCAACTATCAGGCGGATAATGCCGATCCATTTTTCGAACGACAACGGTATGGTGATCACAACACTCGCAGGGAGAGTGACCGATGATGAATTGATCGGCTATTATAAGGGGACGGATTTCAGCAGCGCTGCATTCCCCTGGCGGGAACTGATCGACGGGAGCAGTGTGGAGGAGATGGCGATCACGCCGAAAGGACAGTGGATGCTGGCGGCGTACGTTCTCTCGCGTTCCGCAGAACTCTCCGGCGGTAAGGTCGCCATGGTCGCCGGCAGCGAGATGATGTTCGGGATGTTCCGGATGTGGGAAGGACAGCGGAGCGACATGGATTATGAGGTGCGGGTATTCCATGATCTGGGGTTCGCTCTTCGGTGGATCCGGGAGCATCGGACACCGCCGGAATCGAGCTGAGGGAGGAGTCATGCTGCCGGTCCGGTGACCGGCATTGTTGTTTTATAACCCTTCGGCCGGTGCTTTCTTCTGTGTGAAGATGATGACCGATGCGGCAAGGATGCCGGCGGAGATCATCACCGGCAGATATCCCTGCAGAATGGAAAGCTCATACATAGGAGCATCCGGCATCGGCGGACGTTCTTTCTCCGGCGGCGCTGTTCCAACCGGAAGTGCCCGGACGGAATCCACCCGGAAGACGAACGTATAATCCATCACCACTTTCCCGATCCTCACCGGCAGCACCAGCGTCACTTCGCTCCCCACGCTGCTCTCGATCATCCCTTTCAGCCGCTGCGTTCCGCTGTCGTTGGTCGGGAACAGGTCGCGCTCTATCCACGCTCCGTGTTCGTAGTTCACATGCTGCCAGGGGATCACCGTCTCGCGCAGGAATCCTTTCGGCGGAACGGTCAGCGGCTGCGGCGTGGAGTGTCCCATAGTATAGAAGGTGTTCATGTTGCGGACGGAATATGTCCGGCGGTTCACCCCCATCGACACCCGTTCCCAGACGATGGAGAGCTGCTGGTCGGTCAAATTGTGCAGGTCGAAGATGAGCGCGGCGGCATCGAACGTGAACGAGGCGGAGATGCTGCCGTCGTTGAACGTCAGCTCCCTGCGCTGCTCCGGCTGCTGCAGGGAATATGAATACACGTAGTGAGTTCCCGGGTTCCCGGAGGAGACAGAAAGACCCGAACAGCCTGCGGCAAGAAAACCGGCTGAGACGGGGAGCAGAAGCATCATCATTTTGAATATCATACGTTCCCTTTTTTGAGGAACACCGGAAGACCGATGCGGCTTCCTTTGTGTTTCCTGTGAAATTTCTTAATTTGACGGACGGAACGCAAGCATTCTTTTGTGTGACGGCGGTTCGAACCAATGAACTCTTACCGGCACGACCGGTGTTCAATGCTATGGAGGTACACAATGAGAATGATACTTATGATCGGACTTGTTCTGACGGGAATGCTTTCCGCACAGACCGGAGTCCCAGCGAAAGGGAAAACCATGGAATCCAACAAAGAGACCGCAACGCTCGGCGCAGGGTGCTTCTGGTGCGTAGAAGCGATCTATGAACGGCTGGAAGGGGTGGAATCGGTCGCCTCCGGCTACACCGGCGGCACAGTGAAGAATCCTACGTACGAACAGGTCTGCACCGGCAGGACCGGGCACGCGGAGGTCATCCAGGTGACGTTCGATCCGAAGAAGATCAGCTACAAGGAGCTGCTCGAGGTCTTCTTTAAAACGCATGACCCGACAACACTCAACCGGCAGGGGGCCGACGTCGGCACACAGTACCGCTCCGCCATCTTCTATCACAGTCCCGAACAAAAAGCGGCGGCGGAACAAGTGAAGAAAGAGATCGAAGCGGCGAAGGTGTGGGACGATCCCATTGTCACCGAGATCTCCCCGGCCTCTCTCTTCTATAAGGCGGAACAGTACCATCAGAACTACTACGACCAGAACTCGTCGCAGCCATATTGCATGATGGTAATCAATCCAAAATTGAGTAAATTCAGAAAGGAGTTCAGCAGCAAGCTGAAGAAACAATAACCATTCCTTGAGCGCGTATGAGCTATCATCGAACGGGCAGGCACACGGCGCCGCCGCGGCGCCGGTCCATGCTTCGCCTCCTTCTTCCCGGCATCACAGCGCTGGTGCTCGGGACCGCCCTTCAGGGCTGCTTCATCGTCCGACCGTTCGCCGGTGCGGATGTCAACATCGCGCAGCTGCAGAAGGCGCGCGAGGCCACGGTGCTGCAGGTGCGTCTGAACGGCGCGCGGCGGCTCTCGGACCGGATGGCCAACGGCGATCCGGTGGAGAATGCGGACATGACCTTCTCCTTCTCCGAGGCACTGCTGAACAAAGCGGCATCACAGCTCGACTCCACGAACGGCTGGCTCGACTCCCTCACCTCGTATTCCATCAAAAGCATCCGCGTAAAACTGTACAACGGTTCCGCCATCGCCACCATCGCCATGACCGCGCACAGTCACCAGTACAATGTGAAGGTGAATGTGCTGATGGACTGTCTGCTCGCATTCAGCGTGGACAGCGGCGCGTTCAGCGCCACACTCGAGCCGTTCAACGTGGTCCCGAATGTGAAAGCGAAAGGGATCACCGCTGCGCTCGAAGGGATCATCCAGGATGTGGTCACCGCCAAACTCTCCACCATCAGCGATAATCTCCCGCCGATCCGGTTCCCGGTCGATTTCACCAATCAGTTCCCGGTGCAGGCATCATCGGTGCGTATCCGCACCGGACTGAACATGAACATCAGCACGCCGGCGCACACACTGCAGTACTCGCTGGAACTGAAGGAAGTGCTCATCTTCAAAGAGCGTCTCTTCGTAGCAATGAACGTGAAGCATGCGGGGGTGGCCAAATGAAGAACCTCTTGCTCTCCGTCATCATGATAGCGGTACTGACCGGCTGCGGTTCGTCCATCAACACGCCGTCCGTCAAGGACTCCCAGGCGCTCATCAATGCGGTGAAGCCGCAGCTGGACCGTCTCGACACGATCATCAATACACAGACCCGGCAGCTGCCGCGCGGGCACGATCTGATCACCAGCACCCGCACCTCTGCCGCGAATGCCCTGCTGACCGCGGTGGCCGACAGGACAACGAAGGATATCCATGTGGACTTCCTCGCCACCCGCCCGCTCTGGAAGGAAGAGAAGTCGGTGCTCGGCATCGGTTATACGAACGTGGTGAATGTGGACACCGGCACGCTGGATATCGACCTGAAGAAATTCCTCTTTACGGACATCGTCAACAACACCATCTACGCACAGATCGAGATCGAAGGGAGCGGCGCCGTAAAGGCTTCCGGCAGTTACACCGGCGTCTCGGCGCGCGTCGCACCCCAGGTGCACTTCTATCTGGATGAGCAGGTGTTCTTCACCGTGGCCACGGCGGATTCGGATTACATCCGTCTGAACCCGGTGCCGAAGACGGTCAAACTCAAAACGAAGATCACCATCGACCTGCTGGGGTGGGAGGTGCCGTATTACAAAGAGATCCCGCTCCTCACCACGGACCTCATCAAGCCGATCCTCATTCCGTCCGCCGTCACTTCCGAGATCGTCTTCCCGATTCCGGCCGCACAGTACGGCGCAGACCGGATGGCGTTCGTGAAGCGGTTCCTCCGTTTCAGCCGCTCCACTGTGAAGACAACAAAGAACGCGGTGGAATACCGCAGCAACATCGATTTCATCAAACCCTGAGAATACCATGGTCCCCATTTCCATCGCTTATCACGGTCACCTGCGCTGCAGCGCCACACACGACAACAGCGGCATGCGGTTCATCACCGATGCACCCGCGGACAACTTCGGCAAGGGGGAGAGTTTCTCGCCGACCGATCTGGTGGCGACCGCGCTCGGCAGCTGCATGATCACCACGATGGGGATCCTCGCAGCAAAGGAGAAGATGGCGCTCTCGCTGGACGGAACGCACATCCGCATCGAGAAGCACATGAGCACCGATGCTCCGCGGCGTATCGCGAAGATCCTCGCGCATCTGTCATTCCCGGCAGGGATACCGCATCAGTTCCGCGCACGCCTGCGCGAGATCGGGGACACCTGTCCTGTCGCCAAGAGTCTGCATCCGGATCTGAAGCTGGATGTACGGTACGATTTCCCGGACTGAACGATGGCGCTCCGGAAGAATTCTGCTGTCCTTTTCTGCCAAAAACTGTATATTCCCTCTGCATTTCAACTTCACTGACCGAAGGAAGAGACCATGAAGATCACACTCGTTCGACTGTTTGCCGCTCTGCTGCTCCTTCTTGCTGCCGGCTGCGGCCTTGGCGCACCCGAATCCTTCATGCAGATGAACCGGCAGTATTGGGAATCGATGGATCTCAAGCCGTCCGTCAAGTACGATGATGCCTGGCAGCGGGTCATCTACATCATCACCAAGAAATTCGAACTGGAGATGATCTCCAAAGAGGACGGGTATGTGCGTTCCGCGTACAGTCAGTCCTACTTCTCGGAGGACCTGCAGAACGAGCGCTATCAGATCCGCATCGTGGCGAAATTCACACCGGACCGGAAGAAGTTCGAATTCAAGATCGAATCGCGGATGTGGGACGGGAAGATCTGGCACAACGGTTCGGACGTGCGCGTGGCGGCGAACATGCGCAAGGATTTCCTGAACTCCATCGGCGACGTTCCGCCCAAAAAAGCTCAGCCGGCAATATCGGCAGATTCGCTCCAGGCGCAGTAAGAGATTACGCATACCATTCAAAACTATAAAAGGAAATACATGAAGAACATCGTCCGTTTGGCGCTGATGCTCCTGCTGGTGCAGGGCGCAGCCGCGCAGGAAACAATCGACAGCGCAATGACCGCAAAGATCCGCGATGAGGGGATGAACCGTTCGCAGGCGAAGGAGATCCTTTCGTGGCTGACAGACGTGTATGGTCCGCGCCTGACCGGCTCTCCGGAATATACCGCCTCTGCGCAATGGGCGAAGGAGAAATTCACCGCCATGGGCATCGAGAATGCGCATCTGGAGTCGTGGGGTCCGTTCGGCCGCGGATGGCGTCTGAAGAAATATTCCGCCAACATGATCGGCCGTCAGGTGCAGCCGCTCGTCTCCTATCCGAAAGCCTGGTCCCCGGGACTCGGCAGCAAAGAGGTGGAAGGAGAGGTCGTTTATCTGGATGCCGACTCCCTTGAACAGTTGAACGCTTACAAAGGGAAGCTCAAGGGGAAGTTCGTCCTGCTCGGTAAGCCGAACCCGCTGAAAGCGTACTTCAACCCGCCGGCAACACGGTACAGCGACTCGTCGCTCCTGGTGCTGGCGAATGCGGATCTTCCCGGCGGCGGCGGCGGACGCGGTCCGGGCGGCGGAGCGAACCAGAATTTCCGCAAAGCACAGATATTCGCCTATGAACGCTGGCAGCTGCTGATGAAAGAGAATGTCGCCGGCGTGCTCACGTCCGCTCCGGCTCAGCGCAACGAAGGGGGGAGCGTGTTCGTGATGGGCGCGACCGCACCGAACCATCCCGACACACCGATGACGAGCGTGAACCGTATCTCCTCTTACAATGCAAAAGCGCCGAAGAACCTCCCGCCGCAGATCGAAGTGGGAAGCGAAGCATTCAACCGGATGGTGCGGATGATCGAGAAGAAGGAGAAGGTCAGGATCGCAATGACGCTGGATGTGGAGTGGACCTCGCAGAAGGATGATTCCTGCTACAATGTGATCGCCGAGATCCCGGGAACGGACCTGAAGGACGAAGTAGTGATGATCGGCGCGCATCTGGATTCGTGGCACGGCGGAACGGGCGCTACGGACAACGGCACCGGTGTTGCGGCGGTGATGGAGGCGATGCGCATCCTGAAAGCCAGCGGTGCCAAACCGCGCCGCACCATCCGCGCAGCATTGTGGGGAGGAGAGGAACAGGGACTGCTCGGCTCGCGCGCTTACGCTGCGAAACATTTCGGCACGCGTGACTCGCTGAAACCGGCGGCACAGAAATTCTCCGCGTACTTCAACAATGACAACGGCACCGGCAAGGTGCGCGGCATCTATATGCAGGGGAACGAGGCGCTCCGTCCGGTCTTCCGCGCATGGCTGAAACCGTTCAACGACCTCGGCGCATCGACCATCACGCCGATGAACACCGGCGGCACGGACCATCAGGCATTCGACGCGCTCGGCTTGCCCGGATTCCAGTTCATCCAGGACCAGATCGAATATTTCTCCCGCACCTGGCACTCCACGATGGACGTATGGGACCGCGCACAGGAAGAGGATATGAAGCAGGCGGCAACATTGATGGCAGCCTTCGCATTCAACGCCGCATCGCGCGAAGAGAAATTCCCGCGCAAGGAACCGTCACCGCGTGTGCGCGGGTTCGGTTACGATGAGGAGTGGGACTGCGGACACGATCACGGACGCTGAACCGTGCCGGACATGATGAAACGTTGATCCATCGAAGCCCGCGCGCTCTTTCGCGGGCTTCTTAATTTCGGGATGCTATGAGTATGATCGCATTGCGTGAACCCGTCACCGCCGCGGACATCGGGACCATTCGGGAGCTGTTCACCGAATACCAGACATGGCTCCGGTTCTCCCTCTGTTTCCAGGGATTCGACAAGGAATTAGCGGAGCTTCCGGGGAAATATGCGCCGCCGCACGGCCGCTTATATCTGGCCGAAACGGACGGTGTCCCCTGCGGATGCATCGCTCTCCGGCCGATAGAAGAAGAGGGGGTGTGCGAGATGAAACGCCTCTTCGTGCGCGAGCCGTTCCGCGGACGCGGCATCGGCAGCATGATGACACAACGGATCGTCGCCGATGCCCGTGCCATCGGATATCACACCATGCGCCTCGATACGCTGCAGAGGATGGAAGAAGCGCGCGCGCTGTACCGGGGACTCGGATTCACGGAGATACCGGCGTACTACGAGAATCCGCTGGACGAAGTGGTCTATCTGGAACTGATGCTCTGACAATGAACCGATGAAAGCGGCGGCTGTATGAAGACGATGATCACCAAAAAGATGATTGTTCGTACACTGATTATCTCTCAAATGTTCGGCTATGCCATCCTGCTGTTCCTGATCGCGGGGGATGAACTCTTCGATTTCCCCCATACGGTGTTCGGAACGCTCGCAACTCCCGTCAACTGGGCAGAGGTGATGATCGAGTCGTCCTACATCGTTGTGCTGGCATCTGTTTCGCTGCTGCTCACCAAGATGCTGATGAACCGCATCCGCTTCTTCGAGGGATTCGTCCCCATCTGTTCCTATTGCAAGAAGATCCGCAGCGGCGATGAGTGGCTCTCCCTGGAAACGTACGTGACGGCACATTCCGAAGCGCTCTTCTCCCACGGCATCTGTCCGGAATGTAAGGATGTCCATTTCCACGGACTGCACCGCACGGGCCGCACACAATGACCGCGCTGATCGCTTCGCTGCTGCTGCTCTTGTGCGGACTGCTCCTGTTCCTGGACCTGCGGTCTCCGTTCTTGTGGAAGGTCTCCCTCGCTGCGACCGAGTTCGGTCATTATTTCGTCCTGCTGCCGCTTGCGCTGCTCATCACGGCAGGGACCGATACACCGATCGCGATGATGACCTCTGTTGTTGCTGCAATCGCTTCACTCATCCTGCTGTATCCTTCCGTAAGCGCTTTCCGCATGTCGCGCTCCGTCTCGCGCCGCCTCTCCGCACTGTTCGGGATCTCTTCCATGAGCGGACCGGTTTTTTCGTGGCGGCGTTTATGGTTCGGCACATTCCCTCCGGCAATGGAGCCGGAGCGGCATTCGTACGTCCGGCGGAACGACGGAGAACTGCAGCTTCTGCTGTTCCGCGCACATCGTGCTGTCCCGGCGCCGTGTGTCGTCATCGTTCATACCGGCGGGTGGGACAGCGGTTCCCCTGCGGAGTTCGGTATGATGAGCCGCCATCTTGCATCCATCGGGTATGCTGTTGCATGCATCGAGTACCGTTTCGCTCCGGCGCATCACTGGCCGGCGCAGAAAGAGGATACGATGGAGGCGATCGAATTCCTGAAGACGAATGCGGAACGGTTCGGCATCGATCCCTCCCGCTTCGTCCTGTTCGGTCGTTCTGCCGGCGGACAGATCGCCGAGGCCGCGGCGTGCACGGCGCATGATCCGACCATCCGCGGATGCATCGGGTTCTATTCGCCGGCCGATCTCGTCTTCGCCTACGAACATCTGTTGCCGGAACCGGACATCCTGGATTCACGAACATTGCTGCACAACTTCCTGAACGGTCCGCTGGAACAACAGCCGGAACGGTACCGCGACGCATCGTCCTATCATCACATCGATCCTGCTGTTCCTCCCATGCTGCTCATTCACGGCGCAAAGGACCCGCTCACCTGGTACCGGCAGAGCGAGAGATTGGCGAAGCGGTTATCGGAGCATGGCGTGCGGCACCTCTACATCGAGCTGCCGTGGGGAACGCATGCCTTCGATTACAATTTCAACGGTCCCGGCGGACAGATCGGCCGCGCTGCGGTGGAATCCTTTCTTGCGGCCGTGTGTACGCCCGGCAACCACGATCATTCCGGCCGATAATTCCCTCGTTTTTATAACATCTTTATAGAATCCGCTTCTCTTTTTATCTCTTCGGAATTCCCTTTCTTCGTCCGGTTCGGCACATTGTCCTCATCACAATGTGAAAGGACCTTCCCCGTGATCATCGCTTCCATCGTTGCCGTGCTTCTGCTCATCTATCTTGTATACACGCTCATCATGCCCGAGAAATTTTAACGCACGGCCGGCCGGAGACCATTGGCCCCCGTGTGAAGGAAAGGAAATGACTACTATGATCACCGTATCCGAACTGATCCAGCTGATGCTCTATGCTCTCGCATTGTTCCTGCTGACCCCGCCGCTGGGAAAACTGATGGCAATGGTCTTCCGCGGTGAAAGGACGTTTCTCACCCCCGCTCTGGGATGGCTCGAGCGCGTTGCCTATCGTGTTTCCGGCATCGATCCGGACAAAGCGATGGACTGGAAGGGATATCTGTGGAGTCTTCTTTCGTTCAACGCGTTCGGATTCGCGGTCGTTTTCCTGCTGCAGTTCTTCCAGTCGTCTCTACCGTTCAACCCGCAGCAGCTGCCTGATGTTTCGTGGCATCTGGCCTTCAATACTGCGGTCAGTTTCATGACGAACACCAACTGGCAGTCGTACGCGGGAGAAGTGACGCTCAGTTATCTTGTGCAAATGCTTGGATTGACAGTGCAGAATTTTGTCAGCGCTGCAACCGGTATCGCAGTGCTGCTGGCGCTGGTGCGCGGCATCGCCGGAAGGTCGACCGGCAGCATCGGGAATTTTTGGGCCGATCTCACCCGTTCGATCGTTTACCTGCTGCTTCCTCTCTCCATCATTCTGTCGCTCTTCCTTGTGAGCGAGGGGGTGGTGCAGACATTTTCCGGCTCCCGCACCGTCACGACGCTGGAAGGGGTGCAGCAAACGATCCCGCTCGGCCCGGCCGCTTCGCAGGTGGCGATAAAACAGCTCGGCACGAACGGCGGCGGCTTCTTCAATATGAACAGCGCATATCCGCACGAGAATCCAACACCATTCTCGAATTTCCTGCAGATGCTCTCGATCCTTCTGATACCGTCAGCTCTGGTGTATATGTTCGGCGCGATGGTGAATGCGAGACGTCATGCCTGGGTCGTGTGGGGCGTGATGTTCTTCCTGTTCGCTGCGGGTGTGACGCTCTCGCTCTGGTCGGAATACACCGTCAACGCGGTGACCGGGGTTGGAGGTGGAATGGAGGGAAAAGAGACACGCTTCGGCGTTGCCAACAGCATCCTCTGGTCCGTCGCCACGACTGCCGCATCGAACGGATCGGTGAACTCCATGCATGATTCCTTTTCCCCGCTCTCCGGAACCGTAGCGATGATGAACATCATGCTTGGCGAGATCATCTTTGGCGGAGTGGGCGCGGGATTGTACGGCATGATGATCTTCATCATCCTCACTGTATTCATCGCCGGACTGATGGTGGGGCGGACCCCGGAATATCTGGGGAAGAAGATCGAATCGTTCGAGGTGCGGATGGCGGCGATCGCCATGCTGCTTCCCAGCGCCGGCATCCTTCTCTTTACCGCGCTGGCTTCCGTTGCCGATGCCGGTCTCGCGGGACTGAACAATCAGGGACCGCACGGTTTTTCGGAGATCCTGTACGCGTTCGCATCCACCGCGGGGAACAACGGCAGCGCATTTGCCGGACTCACAGCGAATACACCGTTCTACAATACGCTGCTGGGGATCAACATGCTCATCGGACGGTTCGGCGTGATCGTTCCCATGCTTGCCATCGCAGGGAGTCTTGCACAGAAAAAGATCACGCCGTTATCCTCAGGCACATTCCCGACCGATACATTCCTCTTTGGTGTATTGTTGACCGGCACCATGCTGATCGTCGGCGCACTCACATTCATCCCCGCGCAGGTGCTCGGGCCGGTCGCCGAACACTTCCTGATGCTGAACGGAAAAGTATTTTGATCATCCGGCACGAACTACGGTACTGCATTGCAAAGCAAAGATTCCCGTTGAACGGAACACACCCGCAGCGCAGCGGGAGAAAGAATTTTATATGACCTCCAAGACAGCTCCCTCAACCCTTTCATTCCTCACCGGCGGGATCGCCGCGCAGGCGGTGAAGGATTCGTTCAAAAAATTCCATCCAAAACTTCTGGTGAAGAACCCGGTGATGTTCGTCGTTGCCGTCGGTTCGTTGATGACCACGGTCATTGTTGTTCAGGAACCTTCCGCATTCAATCTGCAGATCACGCTGTGGCTCTGGTTCACCGTGCTCTTTGCGAACTTTGCGGAGGCTGTCGCGGAAGGACGCGGCAAAGCACAGGCGGAAGCGCTCCGGAAGAACCGCTCGCAGCTGGTCGCCCGGCTGAAGACCCTCGCCGGCGAGCGGTCCGTTCCCGCAACCCAATTGAAGAAGGGGGATCACGTTATCTGCGAGACCGGCGATGTCATCCCGGCAGACGGCGTCATCATCGACGGTATCGCCAGCGTTGACGAATCGGCCATCACCGGGGAATCCGCGCCGGTGGTGCGCGAAAGCGGCGACGACCGCAGCTCGGTGACCGGCGGAACGAAAGTATTGAGCGACAGGATCGTCGTCCGCGTCTCCTCCGAGCCGGGCAGTTCCTTTCTGGACAGGATCATCTCGCTGGTGGAGGGATCGAAACGTCAGAAAACGCCGAACGAGGTCGCGTTGACGATCCTCCTCTCCGCACTGACGATCATCTTCCTGCTGGTCGTTGCAACGCTTCCCGCATATGTGCAGTACGCCGAACTGGCATCCGGACAGACCGGAGGGGCGCTGACATCGCTTCCGGTGCTGGTCGCACTGCTCGTCTGTCTCATCCCCACGACCATCGGCGGACTGCTGAGCGCCGTCGGCATCAGCGGAATGGACAGGCTCATCCGGAAGAATGTGATCGCGACGAGCGGACGAGCGGCAGAAGCAGCCGGCGATGTGGATGTGCTGCTGCTGGACAAGACCGGCACGATCACGCTCGGCAACCGCATGGCGGCGAATTTCTTCCCGGCGGACGGCATACAGCCGCGGTATCTGGCCGATGCGGCGCAGCTGTCTTCGCTCGCCGATGAAACGCCCGAAGGACGGTCCATCGTTGTCCTGGCAAAGGAGCGGTACCAGTTGCGCGGAAGGGACGTGTCGGAGGTGGCCGGTCATTTCGTACCGTTCTCCGCTCACACGCGGATGAGCGGCGTGGACATCCCGAAAGAAGGGAGCGGAGAGATCGAACGTTCCATCCGCAAAGGTTCGGCCGATGCCATTAAAAAACTCATCGCCGGACTGGGCGGGAGTTTCCCGAAAGAACTGCAGACCGTTGTGGACGAGATCGCACGGAAGGGCTCCACGCCGCTGGTAGTGGCAGAGAATGCACTCGTGCTCGGCGTGATCGAATTGAAGGATATCGTGAAAGGGGGGATCAAAGAACGGTTCCTGCAGCTGCGGCAGATGGGGATCAAGACCGTGATGATCACCGGCGATAATCCGCTGACCGCTGCCGCCATCGCCGCCGAGGCGGGCGTGGATGATTTCATCGCTGAAGCGCGGCCGGAGGATAAACTGAAACGGATCCGCGACGAGCAGGCGAACGGACGGCTCGTCGGGATGATCGGGGACGGGACGAACGATGCACCGGCGCTGGCGCAGGCGGATGTCGGCATTGCCATGAACAGCGGTACGCAGGCGGCGCGTGAAGCAGGGAATATGGTCGATCTGGATTCCAATCCGACCAAGCTGATCGAAGTGGTCGAGACCGGCAAACAGCTGCTGATGACGCGCGGTGCATTGACCACATTCAGTATCGCCAACGACGTCGCGAAATATTTCGCCATCATTCCGGCCATGGTCGGGGGACTGTATGCTGCATCGCCGGATTCACCCGGTCCGCTCTCCGTTCTGAACATCATGCAGCTGTCGTCACCGCAGAGCGCCATCCTCAGCGCCGTGATCTTCAATGCGCTGATCATCATCGCACTGATCCCGCTTGCGTTGCGGGGCGTACAGTACCGCGCCATCGGTGCCGATGCTGTGCTGTGGAGGAATCTGTTGATCTACGGCATCGGCGGTATGGTCGTACCGTTCGTCGGCATCAAGCTGATCGATATCATCATCACTGCATTGAGGATCCTATGAGAACAACCATCATGCCCTCCGTTCGCATCCTGATATTCTTCACCATCCTCACCGGAATTCTGTATCCGGTCGGCATAACGTTCGTCGCGCTCGGTATCTTTCCCTATCAGGCGAACGGCAGCATGGTCGAACGGAACGGCCGGGTCGTCGGCTCCGAGCTGATCGGACAGGGATTCACCGGCGATCGATATTTCCATCCGCGTCCTTCGGCCATCGCGTACGATCCCGTTCCCTCCGGCGGCAGCAACTGGGGACCTACCGATGCGCGCATGGCGGATTCTGTTGCTGCGCGGCGGGATGCATTCATCCGGAAGAACGGTGTGCCGGGCGATGTGGTCGTGCCCAAAGAGATGCTCTTTGCGTCCGGCAGCGGGGTAGACCCTCATATCAGTCCTGACGCTGCGCTGCTGCAGATGGAGAGGGTCGCCGCCGCACGAGGATTCGACACGCAGAAGAGCGATGCTCTGAAGGAGCTTGTGATGCGCTGCATAGAACCGCCGCAATACGCCCTGTTCGGCGAACCGCGCATCAATGTGCTGAGCCTGAACCTGGCATTGGATGCATTGGAGAAGGGTTATCCGCCTCCTTTTTGACCGGTGTCTTGCATGCCGGGCGGTGCGATTTTTCTTTCATGAAATGCATTCCGTATATTGGAGTCAATGAACACGTCGAACGAACACCGTCCTGATCCGGATGCTCTTCTGCAGGCACTGAAGAAGGAAGAGGAACATTCCAAGCGGGGAAAACTGAAGATCTTCTTCGGGATGTCCGCCGGTGCCGGAAAAACGTATGACATGCTCCGGTCGTCCCACGAAGTACGGTCCAAGGGGATCGATGTCGTCATCGGGTATATCGAAACGCATAAACGTGCGGAAACGGAAGCGCTGGTCGCCGGACTGGAGATCGTACCGAGAAAGCGGATCGAGTACCGCGGCATTGTGCTGGAAGAGATGGATCTGGACGCACTCCTTACCCGCAGACCCAGGATCGCCCTCGTCGATGAACTCGCCCACACGAATGCTCCCGGAAGCCGTCACAGCCGCCGCTATCAGGATGTGATGGAGCTGCTGGAGAACGGCATCGATGTGTACACGACCCTCAATGTGCAGCACCTGGAAAGCCGCGCGGATACAGTCGCACAGATCAGCGGTTCCATTGTCCGGGAGACCGTGCCGGATTCGATCTTCGAACAGGCGGACGAAGTGGAACTGATCGATATCTCTCCCGAGGACCTTCTGAAGCGGCTGGAAGAAGGAAAGGTGTATGCTCCGGACCGATCGCGTCAGGCGGTCGAGAATTTCTTCCGGAAGGGGAACCTCACGGCGCTGCGGGAAATGTCCCTGCGTCTCACCGCAGAGCGGGTGGACCATCAGCTGCGCGACTATATGCAGTCCGAGCGGATCACGGAAACGTGGAAATCCGGCCAGCGGCTGCTGGTGGGGGTCAGCCCCAGCCCTTCTGCTGTGCCGCTCATCCGGTGGGCGCGAAGAATGTCCTACACGCTGAACGCCACGTGGATCGCCGTGCATGTCGAAACATCCAAAATGCTTTCGGATGATGCGCGCAAACAATTGAACAGCAACATAAAACTTGCGACCGATCTTGGCGCAGAGATCGTCACCACGGCGGATGAGGATGTGGCCGGCGCTCTCGTCAGGACGGCGAGGAGGCAGAACGCCACACAGATCCTCATCGGCAAAACGGTCAACAACTCGTACTTCCGGCGGTCGCTGCTGGACCGGGTGATCGGACAGAGCGGCGATCTGGATGTGTACGTGGTCGGTGAACATGAAGAGGATGCCGTTCGTCCGCACCGGATGATCGTGCCGGAGTTCCATTCCGGTATCGCCCAATATTCCGCCGCCGCCATCATCATCTTCCTTTCTGCGCTGGTCTGTTATCCCTTCTCCGGATATCTGGGATATCAAACGGTCTCTCTCATTCTGCTGCTGATCGTTGCGCTGCTGCCGCTGAAGTTCGGCGTCGGACCGGTGCTGCTGGCCGCGGGAATGAGCGCGATGCTGTGGAACTTCTTCTACATCCCGCCGAGGTTCACGTTCGCCATCGGACTTCCGCAGGACATCCTGATGTTCCTCACCTATTTCGCTATTGCCGCCGTCACCGGAACACTCACCGCACGCATCCGTGCGCGGGAGCGGGCCGTGCGGCAGCGGGAAGAGCATTCCTCCGCACTGTTCGCGCTGACCAAACAGCTCACCGCTGCCAAAACACAGGATGAAGTCGCCGCCGCCGCAGTGAAGAATGTCTCATCCTTCTTCGCGTCGCAGGTGGCGATCTTCCTCTGCCAGCCGGACGGTGATATCTTCTCCGCTGCCCACCGCACCAGCATGTTCACGGTGGACGAGAAGGAATTCGGCGTAGCGGCCTGGGTCTATTGGAACGAGAAGAAGGCGGGCAGATTCACCGATACTCTTCCGTCGGCAGCGGCAACATATTATCCCATCTCCGGCCCGCGTTATCCCCTCGGTGTGATCGGCGTGAAGAACGGCGGTGAGAAACAGTTCCCGGCGGAGCAGGAGTCGCTGCTGCAGAATTTCATCGCGCAGATCGCTTCGACGCTGGAACGGGAACAGTTGAACGAACTGGCAAAACAGACCGTGGTGTTCGCGGAATCGGAAAAATTGTACCGCACGCTCTTCAACTCCATCTCCCACGAACTCCGCACGCCGATCGCCGCGATCCTCGGAGCCGCAGAAGGATTATCGAACAACGCTCACCGGAAAGAGGATGTCGGAGAGATACAGACGGCGGCGGAACGGCTGAACCGGCTCGTGGAGAACCTGCTCGATATGACGCGTCTGGAGTCGGGTCAGCTGGCGCCGAAGATGGACTGGTGCGACGTGAACGACCTGATCCGGAGCACGGTCCACAAACTGCAGAAAGAGCTTTCGGGACGGACGCTCCGCATCTCGCTGCCGGAAGGATTCCCGCTGATCAAGATGGACCATGGATTGATGGAGCAGGTGTTCACCAATCTGCTGCTGAACTGTTCTCTCTACGCGCCGGCAGATGCGGTGGTGGAGATCTCCGCAACGGTCGAGGCAGGCGTGTGCCGCTTCGTGGTTTCGGACAACGGTCCCGGCATTCCCTCCGAGGCGCTTCCGCATCTGTTCGAGAAGTTCTACCGTGTTCCCGGTTCGCGTTCCGGCGGCACCGGACTCGGACTTTCGATCGTGAAAGGATTCGTCGAAGCACAGAAAGGAACGATCACGGTCCGCAACAGGAACGGCGGCGGCGGCGAATTCACCATCACCCTTCCTGCGGAGATGCACCAACATTATGAATGACATGAACGAACATATGGCGCAGATCCTGGTCGTGGATGACGAAGCGCAGATGCGCAGACTGTTGAGGACCACGCTGGAGGGTGAAGGGTACAAGGTCGTGCTGGCAGAGAACGGCTCCGAAGCTGTCCGCAGCGCTGAGACGCATCCGTCCGATCTGATCATCCTCGATCTTGGTCTGCCGGATATGGACGGCATTGAGGTCCTCAAGAACGTGCGGCGGTGGGCGAAGTATCCGATCATCATCCTCTCCGCACGCAAGGATGAGCTCGACATCATTTCCGCGCTCGATTCCGGCGCCAACGATTATCTGACCAAACCGTTCCGCACCGGAGAACTGGTGGCGCGGGTACGGGTGGCGCTCCGGGTGTACAACGCCGCCGCTGCGCGCGGACCGGTCGTGACGCTCGGCGGACTCACGGTGGACCTGGACGCCCACACGGTAACGAAACAGGGGGAGCCGGTCCGGCTGACACCGACCGAATTCTCGCTGTTGTCGCTCTTCATGCGGAATATCGGACGGGTGCTGACGCACGCCTACATCCTGGAGCAGGTGTGGGGACCGAAGTATGCGGAGGAATCGCAATATACCAGAGTGTACGTCGGTCAGCTGCGGAAGAAGCTGGAGGATGATCCGAATGCTCCGCAGCTGTTCATTACGGAATCCGGTATCGGCTACCGGTGTGCGGCGGAGTGACGCCGTACTTCCGGTATTTAAAACGACGAACGCCCGGCAGTGATGCCGGGCGTTCGAGTTTCTTGATGGTCCGTTCTTATTTCTTCTTGGGCTGCTGTGGTATCTTCTGCTGCATCTTCTCCAGGAAGCCCGGTTTGCGCTTGTGCTCCGGCACCTTCTGCAGCGGCTCGTCCTTATGACGCATGTTGAAGTAATATTGCTGTCCGATGGAGAGCAGGTTGAAGACGAAATAATACAGGTTCAGACCGGACGGGAAGTGGTTGAACATCACCGTCATCATGATCGGCATCATCCATACCAGTGCCTGCTGGGACGGGTCGGTGACCGTCTGCTTCTGCTGCACGAACATCGTGATGCCCATCGCCAGGGTCAGACCGCTGATGAAATTGCCAAGCAGCGGGATGGTGAACGGCAGGGGAATGAGCACGTCCGGCACGGAGAGGTCGGTCATCCAGAAGATGAACGGCTCCTGCCGCAGCTCGATGGAGGCGGTGAAGAGCGAATAGAGCGCGTACAGGATCGGAAGCTGGAGCAGCAACGGCAGACATCCGCCGGCAGGATTCACCCCGTAATCCTTGTACAATTTCATGGTCTGGATGTTCATCTGGTTCGCATCGTTCTTGTACTTCTCGCGCAGCTCCTGCATCATCGGCTGCAGTTTCTGCATCCGGCGCATGGAGTTCATGCTGGACTTGGTCAGCGGCTGCAGCGCCAGTTTGATGAGGATGGAGAAGATGATGATCACCAATCCGTAGTTGGAGATGAACGAGTGCAGCAGGCGGAACAGTGGGATGAAGATGTACTCGGTGATGGGACGGATCCATGACCAGCCGAGCGACATGATCTTGTCCAGGTCCCGGTCGTACGATTTGATGGTGGTGAACTCCAGCGGACCGATGAACATGGTGACCCATGCCGTTTCCTGGATGGTGTTCTTGTATGGATATTTGAGTGCGATGGAATACTTCTCCACCACGCCGCCGTTCGCCGCCGTTCGGTGCTCACCTTCCAGGTACGCACCGGCCGCCTGTTTATCCTTGGCCATCATCGCCACGGCGAAATACTTGCTCCGCACGGCGACCCAGTCGGTCTGACCGCTCGGATCCTCCTTGGGTGCTTCACCGTCCGAAGCCGCGTTCACCTCTTTCAGTTCGCCTCCGCCGTACGTGTACGCCGCCGCAAGATTGGATTCATCCACACTGTTGTATTCCGTGTACGTCACCCCGTGTTCCCACAGGATCTGATACTCGTAGTTCGCTACAACGTTCTGCATGTTGTTGAACGATACACCCCCATCGAAATCGTACGTGCCGTTCTTGAACACCATCGTCTTGACGATGTTCCCTTCGGCCGCCTTCAGCGTGAACTGCAGCGTGTAGGTCTGCTCATCCGTCAGGCGGACCGTTCCGTTCGTGCTGACCGACGGTTGGAAATAATGGTTCTTCGTGTTGATGGTCCGTCCGTCCGTCGTCGTGAAGAGCACGTTGAAATCACCCGACGCATCGTTCACCATCTGCACGGGATGACGATCCCAGGTGGAATGCTTCTTCAGCGTCCACCGTTTCACTGTTCCCCCTTTGGTGGAGAGCTCGGCGATGTAGTGGTCCGTTTCGATCGTGATGATCTGTTCTGTTCCGGCATCGGTGCCGCTGAAGTATTTCCCGTACCGGTCGGAGACCGGCGCCGGCACTGCTGCCTGCTGCTGCGGTGCGATCGTGCCGGAGGAGCTTTGCGGAACCGGGGATGATACGGCGGATGTCTCTGCCGATGCCGGCGCGGAGGATTGCTGCGGCTGCCGCTGCGGAGAGGTGAAGTACATCCACGCCATCAGCACGGCGGCGATCAGAACGAATCCAAGTGTCTCTTGTCTACCCATATTGGTGTCAGTGTTGTTTCGTCAGTGAGAAATGGTCCGGAACGGGATCGTAGCCGCCCTCGTGATACGGATGACATTTACAGATCCGTACACAGCCGAGCAGCGCTCCTTTGAGCGCTCCGTGTTTTTGAATGGACTCTATCGTATAGGTGGAGCAGGTCGGAAAAAAGCGGCAGGAATTCGCCGGAAGGAACGGCGAGATCACCATCTGGTACACGCGGATCAGGAAGATGAACAGATGTCTCATAGCGCTTTCAGTATCCGCTGCCGGAGATCGGCCCATGCCGGCTCCAGGTCCTGCAGCGTCAGTCGAAGGATGTCGTGCGACCGGTCCCGCCGGAACATCAGCACGATGCGCGCACCGATGCCCCGCTCTTCCGCCGCGGTGATGACGCCGGCAAAGTCCTTGCGGACCGCCTCGCGCATCAGCCGTTTGATCCGGATGCGGTGTGCAGCGAGCGGTACCTGTTTTTTGGGTACAGAGAATCCGATCAGAACATTCCTGTCATCCGCGTCCGTCAGCAGGAACGCGGTCAGCAAGGTACCGTGAAATGCTGCTCCGCTTGAAATGACTTTGGTGAACGATTGGTATCCGCGAAGGATGATGGATTTGGGAAGTGTCTGTCGCACTCACGCCGCCGCTTCCTGATGGACCGAGAGGAGAGAAGCACGAACGGAAGCAACGCCGCGTTTATGAACGCGGTTCGTCGCTAACGGTCAGTTTGTGACGTCCTTTGGCACGGCGGCTGGAAAGGACCTTGCGTCCGTTCTTCGTGGCCATGCGCTCACGGAATCCGTGGGTGTTCCTGCGTTTACGTTTGTGCGGTTGAAATGTGCGTTTCATTGTTTCTCCAGGTGAATAAAAGCAAAACAAAATACGAAAACATCGCCGGACAAACAAGATAATTTTCACCGCTTCCCCTCTATCCGCATATTTTTAGCCTGTTTACAGGGATGTATGAAAAATCTTTTTTTAGAACGAACATTTTTCTTGACTTCCCTCCATGAAGTACGATATAATGAGTGTGGGGAAAGCCCGAGCGGGGGTGTGGATGAAATGTGGATAACTTTTTTGCAATGGAACCTCCTGTGGAAGCACCAAGAATAAGCCGGATAAGATATTCACAGTGCGTGTTGATAAGTTGGGTGGTCTGTCCCGCCGATGTTGATTTATAATGGTTTAGCGGGAATGTTTTGATGTGTATAATTCTCGCATTCCTGTAAGTTTGTTAATTTTGATTTTTTGCTGTGTGAATAAGATTGTGCATAACACCAGTTTTGGTGTTGATAACGTTTGAGGAGTTATGATTTCCATTGTCACCGCTTCTGATGCTTCTGATTCCGTGAAGACCGGCTTGCTGCAGAACGAAGAGCTCGAAACCGCCTGGAAGAAGATCCTTTCCCATATCCAGCCGGAGATCAATTCTCAGAGCTTCAAGACCTGGTTCGAACCGATCAAGCCGGTGAAGATCGAGAACAATGTCGTTTCCGTTACCGTGCCGAGTCAGTTCTTTTATGAATGGCTGGAAGAGCACTATTACTCCCTGATTTCCGGAGCCCTCTCCAAAGTGCTCGGAAGCGCCGCTACGCTCACGTATACGGTCGTTCCGACCGACGAACCATCTCCCGCGATGGTCATCTCGCCGAACGAGCCTCCGGTCCGGATGCAGGAAACAGCGCAGGTGAAACCGGAACTGTCCCACTACTCTCAGCCTCTTCCGTATGAAAAGACCTTCCTGAACAAGCGGAATGTCTTCAATACGTTCATCAAAGGGGAAAGCAATCAATTGGCCCGCGCTGCCGCGATGGCGGTGGCGAACAATCCCGGCGGCACCTCGTTCAATCCGCTGGTGCTCTACGGCGGCACGGGACTCGGCAAGACCCATCTGATGCAGGCGATCGGCAATTATGCGCTGGAAAGCGGTAAAGCGAAGCGGGTGATGTATGTATCGAGCGAGAAGTTCACCAACGAGTTCATCGATGCCATCCGGAACGACGCCACCACCGACTTCTCCAACTTCTACCGGAGCATGGACATCCTGATCGTGGACGATATCCAGTTCTTCACCGGCAAGGAAAAGACGCAGGACAGCTTCTTCCATACCTTCAATTCGCTCCATCAGCTCGGAAAACAGATCATCCTCTCCTCCGACCGGCCCCCAAAAGAGCTGCAGGGACTGGACGAACGGCTCATTTCCCGTTTCCAGTGGGGATTGACCGCGGATATCCAGCCGCCCGATCTGGAGACCCGTTCCGCCATCCTCCGCAACAAGTGTCAGCGGGACGATGTGACGATCCCGGAACCGGTGCTGGACTTCATCGCGGCGAACGTCAAATCCAACGTGCGCGAGCTGGAAGGATGTTATACGAAGCTCCTGTTCAACGCTTCGCTGCTCGGGAAGGATATCGATATCGAAATGGCGCGGGAAGTGCTCAGCTCCGTCGTCACCGAGGTCCGCTCACCGCTCACCGTGGAAGAGATCCAGCGTATCGTGTCGGACTATTATGATATCCCCAATGACCTGCTGCGTGCCAAAACACGGAAGCAGGAGGTGGTGATAGCCCGTCAGGTCTCCATGTATCTGGCGAAAGAGCTGACGAACTGTTCGCTGAAGACTATCGGTCTCAATTTCGGGGGACGGGACCACAGCACGGTCATCCATGCGTATCAGACCGTGGAGGAGCAGATCAAGATCGATGCGAAATTCCGCACGACCATCGATCAGATCAAGAAGAAGATCGATATCTATTCCCGCTGATCGCTGAACGGGAACAGAAAGCAATGCAAGGGGGTCCGGGGTCCGGATCCCTTTTGCGTTTAAATTGTTATCCACAAAAATGTGTGGACCGTGTGTGGAACAGTGTGAATGAGATGTTGGTACATCGGTGCTCTCACATGGAATGTGTACGGAGTGTGGATGAGTGTGGATAATCGGGCGGTGTACCAACAAATCATCGACACTGTTTTTTCCGGTTCTGCCAATGATATCCTCCTTATCGGCATGTTATCCACTTATCCACCCTATTAGTGTTATTATTCTTTATAGAGTTGAATATATCATTTAAGAAGCCCCTAACTCACTGAAAGAGTAAACACTTACAGGCATTCTCCCTTTGGCAATCAGGCACATTTTTCGTATATTTCCCCACTGAAGGTTTATCTTATCCGCCCATAATTTTTAAGGAGATCGATGATGAAATTTTCCGTACGGAGCGCAGAACTGCAGAAAGCGCTGGCAAAGACCGTCAGTGTCGTACCGACCCGTTCCACCCTTCCCATTCTGGAAAACCTCCATTTTGACGTCCACGCGAACACACTCAAGATCACTGCCACTGATCTGGAGATCTCTGTGTCCGTATCGCTGGAAGTGCAGGGGGCTCAGAACGGAACGATCGCTATCCCGGCGAAACGGATCTCGGATACGGTACGTGCGCTCTCCGATACGAACATCACCTTCACCATCGATACCGAATCCAACAAGATCAAAATGAAGACCGACAACGGTGAATATACCCTCACCGGTGAGTCGAGCGAGGAATTCCCCGCGATCCCCGAGTTCAAAGGGGAAGCAGAGGTGACGTTCGATGTGCAGGTGCTGCAGCGCCTCATCGGCACCACGATGTTCGCCGTCAGCGCCGATGAACTCCGTCCGGCAATGATGGGCGTGCTGTTCCAGTTCTCCAAGAGCGAAGTGCGCGCAGTGGCAACGGACGGTCACCGTCTGGTGCGGGTGAACAACAAGAATCTCGGCAACACGAAACTGACGAAGGATATCATCATCCCGGCAAAAGCGCTCTCCCAGCTGGATAAGGTCGCGGCCGGTTCCGAAACGAAGGTCTCCATCAGCGCAACGCATGTGATGTTCAAGTTCGACGGAACATCGCTCATCTCCCGCCTGATCGAGGAGAAATACCCGAATTATGAGACGGTCATCCCGTTGGACAATGAACGGATGCTGATCGTCAGCAAGAACGAGATGCTGCAGTCCGTCCGCCGCGTTTCGCTCTATTCGAACTCCACAACACACCAGATCCGCCTCTCCGTCGGCAAGGATGAACTCCGCGTAACGGCCGAGGACCAGGATTTCGGCAGCGAAGCGAAAGAGAAGATCTCCTGCGACTACAACGATGAAGAGATGGAGATCGGCTTCAATTCCGCCTATGTGATCGACGTGCTGTCGCATATCGATTCCGAAGAGGTGGAGTTCAAACTCAGTTCGCCGAACCGCGCAGCCATCGTTTCCCCGGTCTCCAAGAAAGAAGGGGAAGAAGTGCTGATGCTCATCATGCCGGTGCGGCTGAACAACTGATCATCGCCTGATGAGGATCACCAACGCCCACCTGCGCAGTTTCCGCAATCACCGCGAAACGGCGTTCGATTTCGGTGCACGCGTCAACGTGCTGCTGGGGGAGAACGGCCAGGGCAAGACGAACGCACTCGAAGCACTGTCGTTCCTCTGCCTCACAAAGAGTTTCTACGCCAGTTCGGATGCGACGGTCATGCAGCAGCAGCAGGCGTTCTTCGAGATCAAAAGCACACTGGTGTCGGACGAAGGGAAGGAGTTCCAGGTGCGGGTGGCCTACGACGACATCAAGAAAGAGAAGAAGTTCACCATCAACGGTGCCGAAGCGGAGAAGTTCTCCTCCGTCATCGGGATGTTCCCGGTGGTGGTCCTCTCCCCGGAGAACAACGCGATCACCTTCGGCTCCCCGGCGGACCGGCGGAAGTTCGCCGACCTGGTGATCTCCCAGAGCAGCAAAGCATACGTGGAGGATTCGCTCGAATACCGCCGTATCGTCCGCCAGCGCAACGCGGTGCTGACGGAAGCGAACGGCAGGGATTGCAGCACGGCGATCGCACCGTGGAACGAGATGCTGGTGAACATCGGCGCTCGCATCATCCACCGGCGCAGCCGGTTCCTGAACGAGTTCGCTCCTTTCATCGCCCGCACGTATCTGGATATCGTGGATGAACGGGAAACGCCGAAGATCGAATATGCACCCTCCGTCACCGTTACGGATGACTCAACGGTGGAAGGGATCGCGGAAGCGATGATGACGAAGTTGCAGAAGAAGAAGAACGACGAGCTCCGCTTCCGCACCACGCTCGTCGGACCGCACCGGGACGAGATGGTCTTCACGCTGAACGGCATGTCCCTGAAACATTATGCGTCGCAGGGACAGCACAAGACCTTCCTGGTGGCGCTGAAAGTGGCAGAGTTCTTCTATCTGAAGGAACGCTGCAGCGAGACGCCGGTGTTCCTGCTGGACGATGTCTTCAGCGAGCTGGATGAGCACCGCAGCCGCAAACTGCTCACCGTGGCGGAATCGCTCGGACAGATCTTCATCACCACCACCAGCGAGAAGGTGTTCGGCGGCGCAGAGTGGAACAACGAACGGCGGAAGTTCTTCATCCGCAACGGCGCGCTCGCCGGCACACTGCAGGCGGCGTGAGCCGCACGGCAACGCACGGAACGGACGGTCAATGATCCGCAAAGAGAACATGCAATCCATCGGCGACGCACTGAAGCAGCTCGTGCAGTCCCTCGGCATCGAGTCGCAGGTGGAGCAGTACAAGATCTTCGACGTGTGGAACGAGGTCGTGGGTCAGCAGGTGGCGAAGGTCGCACAGCCGGAACGCATCCAGAACGGTGTGCTCATCGTGGCAGTGAACAATGCGCCGTGGAGGTCGGAACTGACGTTCCGCAAAAAAGAGATCCTGGAGAAGATCCACCGGCAGACGGATTCAAAGAGTATCATCGATATCAAATTCCGGTGACGGAATGAAACAGCGCGGCCCCGGTTCCCGCACGACACCATCAGCATGGTCCGGGGCGATACCCAACAACACGTATATATCATCACAAAGGAAACACCGTGGCTGAAACCAAAGAAAAGAAACAGAACGGTACTTATACCGCTGAAGATATCACCGTCTTAAAAGGACTCGAAGCGGTCCGCCGCCGTCCCGCCATGTACATCGGCGACGTGAGCACGCGCGGTCTGCACCATCTCGTCTATGAGATCGTGGACAACTCCATCGACGAAGCGCTCGCCGGATTCTGTAAGAACATCGATGTGAAGATCAACAAGGACGGCAGCATCTCTGTGGCGGACGACGGACGCGGTATCCCGACCGGCATCCATAAAGAAGAGAAACGCTCGGCACTGGAAGTGGTGCTCACCGTTCTGCACGCCGGCGGAAAGTTCGACAAGAACACCTACAAGGTCTCCGGCGGTCTGCACGGCGTCGGCGTTTCCGTGGTGAACGCGCTCAGCGAAGTGCTCGAAGTGACGGTGAAGACCGAAGGGAAGATCTGGTATCAAAAGTACAAGAAGGGTGATCCTGTCGCGCCGGTGAAAGTGATCGGCACGATGAGCAAGACGGACAAGACGGGCACGACTGTCACCTTCATGCCGGATGGGTCCATCTTCAAGAACCGCACCTACAAATTCGACACACTCGCCGAACGTTTGCGTGAACTTGCGTTCCTGAATCCTGAAGTGACGCTGGAGATCACCGACCTGCGCAACAAGCAGGAACAGACCGAGAAGTTCCACTTCAAAGGGGGACTGATGGAGTTCGTGAAGTATACGGATTCCACCCGGCCCTCCATCATGAAGAAGGTCTTCCACGCCAAAGGCGAAGGGAAGGATGAGAACGACCGCACCGTGGAAGTCGAAGCGGCGTTCCAGTACAACGACCAATACTCCGAGAACGTCTTCTCATACGTGAACAACATCAACACGCACGAAGGCGGAACGCATTTGGTCGGCTTCCGCACCGCGCTCACCCGTTCGCTCAACACGTTCGCCTCCAAGAACAATCTGGTGAAGGACGATAAGATCCAGCTGACCGGCGAGGACTTCAAAGAAGGTCTCACCGCCGTCATCAGCGTGAAAGTGCCGGAGCCGCAGTTCGAAGGACAGACCAAGACGAAGCTCGGCAACAGCGAGATCAAAGCCATCGTAGAATCGGTCATCGGACCGGCGCTCACCGACTGGCTGGAGAACAACTCGCCGGACGCGAAGCGGATCATCGACAAGAGTCTGCGCGCGGCCGAAGCACGCGAGGCCTCCCGCAAAGCACGCGACATTGCACGGCGCAAGAACGCCATGGACGGCGCCGGTCTTCCCGGCAAGCTGGCCGACTGCTCCATCAACGATCCGGAACATTGCGAGATGTATCTGGTCGAAGGTGACTCCGCAGGCGGCAGCGCCAAGCAGGGACGCGATCGCCGTTTCCAGGCGATCCTACCGATGAAGGGTAAGATCCTTAATGTGGAGAAAGCGCGTCTGCACAAGATGCTGGAGAACGAGGAGATCCGGAACATCTTCACCGCCATCGGTGCCGGCGTGGGAGAGGATTTCAACCAGGAGAAACTCCGCTACAACAAGATCATCATCATGTGCGATGCGGACGTTGATGGTTCCCATATCCGCACGCTGCTGCTTACCCTCTTCTTCCGCTACATGAAGCCGCTCGTGGAGCTCGGTCATGTGTACATCGCACAGCCGCCGCTCTATAAATTGAAGAAAGGGAAGAAGGAGATGTACGCGTTCGATGACGAGGAACGCGACGAAGTCATCAAGCGTTTAAAAGGAGAGAAGGCGGAGAAGCGGTCGGAAGAAGAGGAGGAGGTCGTGACGGAAGAAGGAGCGCAGGTGAAGAGCGGCATCATCATCTCCCGCTTCAAAGGTCTCGGTGAGATGAATCCCGAGCAGCTCTGGTCCACCACCATGAACCCCGAGACCCGCACCATCCTGCAGGTGGGGATCGAGAATGCGGCAGATGCGGACCGCACCTTCTCCATCCTGATGGGGGACGAAGTGGAACCGCGCCGTCAGTTCATCGAGAAGAATGCCAAGTACGTCCGGAATCTGGATGTGTGATCCGCGAGAGAAAAAAACAATGGATACTGGAAAGCGATGATCGCGAAAAGGATCCTTCTTCTTGTAAGCACCGCCGTACTGTGGGTCGGCGCACAGTCCCGGTTCCTGATCGAAGAGGGGGGGAAGTTCGGGTATATCGACTCCGCGGGAACGGTGGTGATCGCCCCCGAGTATCACACGCGGTCGCACTTCAGCGAAGGCAAAGTGAAACAGACCGGAACGCGGTGGCTGATGGATAACGAAACATCCTTCCTGAATCCTGACGGGTCGACAGCGTTTGAAACACACTACAATTCGGCAGGGGATTTTTCCGAAGGATTGGCGAAGGTCCTCGATGTCAGTTGGGCGCTCTGGAGATATTGGGGATTCATCGATGCAACGGGAAAGGATGTGATCGCACCGGAATTCTCCGATGCAGGGGATTTTCACAATGGAATGGCGTGGGTGGTGAAACGGCCGATCCTGTTCCCCGGAGAAGCACCGAATTATTACGGATTCATCAACACCGCCGGACGGCTTGTGGTCAGCTACCAATTCGACCTCGTCGGTGATTTCTCCGAAGGCATGGCGATGGTGATGCGGAACGGAGTGTGCGGTTTCATCGATACCACCGGCACCATGGTGATCGATCTTCGCTACGAACGCGCCAGCAGTTTCTCGCAGGGATTGGCCAGAGTGAAGAGGTCGGGATCGTGGGGATACATCGACCGCACCGGAAAGAACGTTCTTCCCATGGAATTTCAAGAAGCACGCGACTTCAGTGAAGGAGCGGCGCTGGTAAAGAGAGACGGGAAGTGGAGCTTCATCGATCAGGCAGGAGCAACGATCATTCCGGTCGGCTATGAAGAAGTGCAGTCCTTCTCCGAAGGGTTTGCATCGTTCCGTGAGAATGGAAAATATGGTTTTATCGACCGGACCGGCGCCGTGACGATCGCACCGACATTCATCAGCGTCCATCCGTTCCGGCGCGGCATCGCTGCCGCGGAAACAGAACACGAACAAGGGTATATCGACCGCTCCGGAGCATTCATCTGGAAGCAGGACAAACAATAGGATATTTCCGAGAATTTAAAAACCAATCAAAGAAGAGATAATGGCCACATCCAACGAACGCATACTCCCCGTCGATATTGAAGAAGAGATGAAGGGCTCGTACATCGATTACTCGATGTCGGTCATCGTCGCCCGCGCACTCCCGGATGTCCGGGACGGCCTGAAGCCGGTCCACCGCCGCGTACTGTTCGGCATGAACGAACTCGGCAACACACCGAACAAGGCGTACAAGAAGAGCGCGCGCGTGGTCGGCGAGGTGCTCGGTAAGTACCATCCGCACGGCGACTCCTCCGTGTACGATGCCATCGTCCGCATGGCGCAGGATTTCTCCCTCCGCTATATGCTCGTGGACGGACAAGGGAACTTCGGTTCAGTGGACGGGGACTCGGCAGCAGCGATGCGTTATACCGAGGTCCGCATGACGCGCGTGGCGGAAGAGATGCTGCGCGACATCGAGAAGAACACCGTGGACTTCTCTCCGAACTTCGATGATACGCTGCAGGAGCCGAAGGTGCTCCCGGCGAGTATCCCCAATCTTCTGGTGAATGGTGCAAGCGGTATCGCTGTCGGTATGACGACGAACATCCCGCCGCACAACCTGACGGAAGTGATCGACGGTGTGGTGGCGATGATCGCGGACCGCGGTATCGATAACGACAAACTGATGAAGTACATCAAAGCACCGGACTTCCCGACCGGCGGCATCATCTACGGATACGACGGCGTCAAAGAAGCGTACAAGACCGGCCGCGGCAAGATCACCCTCCGCGCGAAGGCAAGCATCGAAACAGCGAAGAACGACCGGCAGAGCATCATCATCTCCGAGATCCCGTACCAGGTGAACAAGGCATCGCTCATCGAGAAGATCGCCGAACTGGTGCGCGACAAGAAGATCGAGGACATCTCCGGCATCAACGACGAGTCGGACCGCGACGGTATGCGCATCGTGGTCGACCTGAAACGCGATGCGAACGCAAGCGTGGTGCTGAACAACCTCTACAAGCACACGCAGATGCAGACCACCTTCGGCATCATCATGCTGGCGCTCGTGGACGGACGTCCGCAGGTGCTGCAGCTGAAGGATATGCTCCACCACTTCATCGAGCACCGCAACGAAGTGGTGGTCCGCCGCACCAAGTTCGACCTGGATGCCGCCGAGAAACGCGCGCACATCCTGGAAGGGTACATCATCGCGCTGGACAACATCGACGCCATCATCAAGCTCATCAAAGCGTCGAAGGATACCGAGACCGCTAAGCTCGGACTGATGAAGAAGTTCAAGCTCTCCGAGATCCAGGCGCAGGCCATTCTGGACATGCGCCTGCAGCGCCTCACCGGACTGGAACGCAAGAAGATCGAGGACGAGTACCGCGACCTGATCAAACTGATCAACCGCCTGAAAGCGATCCTGGGCAGCAAGCAGCTGCAGCTGCAGATCATCAAAGAGGAACTGATCGCCATCCGCGAGAAGTTCGGCGATCCGCGCCGCACCGAGATCGTCATGAAGCAGACCGAGTTCAAGATCGAGGATATGATCGCGGAAGAGGAAGTGGTCATCACCATCTCGCACGGCGGCTACATCAAGCGCTTCCCGGTGAGCGGATACCGCAGACAATCCCGCGGAGGCAAAGGGGTGACCGGCGCAGCGTCCCGCGAGGACGATTTTGTCGAGCATATGTTCATCGCCAGCACCCACAATTATATCCTCTTCTTCACGGATAAGGGTAAATGCTACTGGCTGAAGGTGTTCGAGGTCCCCGAAGGCGGCCGCGCTTCCAAGGGGAAAGCGATCACCAATCTGATCTCGAAGGAAGCGGAAGAGAACATTACCGCCTTCCTGAGCGTCAAAGAGTTCACAGAGAATCAGTTCGTCTTCATGGTCACGGAAGAAGGACAGATGAAGAAAACATCATTGATGGAGTTCAGCAATCCGCGCAAGAACGGTATCGGCGCCATCAGTCTGGACGGCAAGGACCTGCTGCGCGACGTGAAGCTGACCGACGGTACGCACGAACTGGTCATCGGCACGCACGAGGGTATCGCTATCCGATTCCCGGAGAGCGAGGTCCGCGCCATGGGCCGCAGCGCTTCGGGCGTCCGCGCCATCAAACTGGAGAAGGGGGACAAGGTCATCGGCGCCGTTTCGCTGAAACGGACCAAGACCACCATCCTTGTTGCCACGCAGAACGGTTTCGGCAAGCGCTCCGATCTGGGCGATTACCGTGTGAGCCACCGCGGCGGCAAAGGTATCGCCACGCTGAAAGCGAACGACAAGACCGGCAAGATGATCGCCATCAAAGAAGTGCAGGATACGGACGACATCGTCGTTGTCTCCAGCAGCGGCATGATCATCCGCCAGCGCGCGGAGGATATCCGCGTCTCCGGCCGCAACACCTCCGGGGTCCGGCTCATCCGTCTCGGCGCGAACGATAATGTCACGGCGGTCGCCATCGTCACCTCGGAGGACGAGGAAGAGAAACAGTTGGCAGCGGCCGATAAAGCGCGCGCCGCAGCAATACCGGCGCCGCAGGAAACGGACGACACCATCGCTGAGGACCTCTTCGGCGGTAAAAAAAAAGCCCTGAAGAAGACGAAGAATGAATCGGCCCCCGCACCGGCAGCACCGGTAAAGGGGAAAGGGACCGTCAAAGCGAAGCAGCAGGAACAAGCGCCGGCTCCGCCGAAAGCAAAGGCTAAACCGGCAGCGGCGAAGAAACCGCCGGTAAAGAAGAGCGCTCCGGCAAAGAGCGCGCCGAAACCGAAAGCGAAACCGCAGTCCAAATCGAAACCGCAAACAAAGAAGAAGAAGAAATAATCATTCCATCATAGAAGGAGAGGCACCATGAAGAAGACTCTGTTCATCATCATGATCACCGCATCGCTCACGATCGTCGGATGCTCATCCCTGCAGCTGCAGCCCGCCGATTTCTCGTGGGCAGCGGAAGAGATCGTCGATGTCAACGGCAAAGGAATGGTCGACGCGAAACGCTACAGCGTCGCCTTCACCGTCACCGCGCTCCTGTCGCAGGAGTTCGGCGTCGATTCCGCCGCCGCGAAAGGGACCAAAGAACTGCGTCTCATCCGCGATAAAGCGGGCTTCTATTATGTGACCGGCAAGAAGTTCAAGAACGTGTACGTGCTGGCGCAGGCGGACGGTGCTCTATCTGTGGCAGCCACGCTTGCCATCTCGCCCGAGAAGCAGATGGACGACCCGAAATTCGACCAGAAAGGTTCCTACATCGAACTGTGGAATGGTAAGGACAAATTCCAGCTGACGAAAGGGGCGGCCCAGCCTCTGGGAGGTAAGAAATGAGGACAAGTATCACTCTGCTCTTTGGACTGTTCCTGCTGCTCGGCAGCACGAACGCGCAGGAACGGACACAGTCCGAGATCAAGAAGGATTTCGAGACCCGTTTCGTCCTGCTCACCAAGAATCTGAACAGCGCCGAGAACGAAGAGACACTCACGAAGCTTGTGGCCGATGTTGCGGCGTTCGAGAGCGAGTTCAAACCGCATCAGGAGTTCCTGAACAAGGCGGTCTTCCCGGACGGATATGACGGACTGATCGACCGGCTGAAGAAATCCAAGGAACTGGCGGACAAGAAGATCCGGGCATCGCAGCTGGAGAAGGAGATAGCATCACTCACCGGTCAGGTACAGTCCCTGAAGGAAGAGAACGCCTCGCTCCGCTCGCAGCTTGCCAAAGCGCAGGCGGAACTCGCCACGCTGAAGAAGACCATCGCCATGCTGCAGACCGAGATCCAGAAGCGTGACGAAGCGGTCTTTGCGCTGGTGGACAGTCTGTTCGTGAAGTACGATACGGACCAGCTCTCCGGCACCGACATGAAGAAGCTCTCCGTATTGGAGAAGAAGAATGTCGTGGCCAGCATCCGCCGTTCGGTGAACGACAACATCCTGTTCCTCTCCTCCGCCAGCTTCTCGCCGCAGCAGATCCCGCAGCTGCTCAACGAACAGCGCCGGTTCGAATCGTCCTGGAGCGGTGTGGGACAGAAACTCTCCAAAGCATACGTTCCCGCTTCGCAGCAAGGGAAGGAAGTGGCGGAGATCGCCGGACTGATCACCAACTGGCGCACGCTCACCGACGGTGTGTTCTGGAAAGGGGTCAACGAGGTCTTCGCGGCCGAGAAGCTCCCGATCGCACCGTTCAACAACGGCGAAGAGATGTACACGAACATCCTGAAGTTCATCGATGAGGAATCGCGGAACAGCGCACAGCGCACACCGGATGAGCAGAGCGCCATGTTCGAAGCGTTCGCGTACAAGACATGGGGAAGCAAGCTGAAACCGTCGTGGATCCCCGTGATGATGCGTCACGGCATGTTCACCGAGGAGCAGCTGAACGAGATCGATGCCCGGACGAAACTCTGGTCCGCCGGCATGAAACCGATCGAGGACAGCACGCTCACCTACATCCTGATCGGCGCACTGGTCATCGCGGTGCTGGCGGGGGTCTATCTCGGTACACGAAAGCGCACGGCATAACACCGAATGTTCACCGCCGCCGGATGCGTGATGCACACGCGGCGGTACAGTCTTTCAATAAGGAGGAGCAGATGAAACAGACCATCGTTCTACTGGCATGCGCGTTCGTGTTCACGTTCGCCGCAGCACAGGAGCGGACCAAGAGCGAAGTGAAACGCGATTTCGAGAAAGAATACAAACAGCTGCTCCGCGCCATCAACGAAGCGGAGACGCCGGACGCCATCGCCGCGGTCGGCGAGAAGGTGAACGCGCTCGAGACGGAGTACGCTCCGCACCGCGAGTTCCTGAACGGTGCACTCTTCCCGGATGATTTCGATGCGAGCATCGACAAGCTGAAAGCGCAGTTCGTCTATTCCGAACAGAAGATCAAGGCCATCGGCGAGAGCGCCGCGCGCATCGCCGCGCTGGAGCAGCAGGTGGAGACGCTCACCGCCGAAGTGGGCAAACTCTCCGGCGAGAACACCGCGCTGCTGGCTCAATTGAAGCAGGCCACCGCAGAACGCGATTCGCTGAAGAAGGTCGTCAGCACCCTGCGGGACAACATCGCCAAGCGGGACAAAGCGATCTTCGCGCTGGTGGACAGTCTGTTCATGCAGTACGATAAGAACGTCGCTCCCTCCGGCGATGTGCAGAAGAACCAGCAGGCGAAGCTCGAGCGAAGCAACGTGCTGAGCAACATCAAGAGCGCAGCGGCGGACAATATGGAATTCCTCTCCTCCACGCTCCTCTCCGGTTCCGATGTGGCGAAGCTCTTCGCCGAGCAGCGCAAGTTCGAGTCCAACTGGAACGGCGTGAAGAACCTCATCGGCAATGCGTACCTCTCCAACAAGGAGAAGGCCCGCGAGATCCCGGCCATCGACACGATGATCGCCGAGTGGCGCGCCAAGGTGGACGAGGCGTTCTGGCGTTCGCTGAACGGTCTCTTCTCTGCCGCCAAACTGAACGTGCCGGCCATCGGCAGCGGGGACAATGTGCATAACATCCTCGCCAAGTACGTTGACGACCAGATCACCGGTGCCGGCGCCAAGAGCGAGCAGGACCCGTACGATGTGTACAACGCCTTCAACGAACTCTGGACGGGCGAACTGAAACCGGTCTGGGTACCGGTGATGAAAGAGAACAACTTGTTCACCGATGCCAATACAGCGGACATCGATACCAAGATGCAGCTGTGGTACGCCAAAGTGAAGCCGAGCAACTGGCTGCTGTACGGTCTGATCGGCCTGGCGGTGATCCTTGCTGCGGCGCTGCTGTACGGACGGATGAAGAAACCGTCCGCGGCGTAAATGTTGTAAGGACGGCACACTGTGTAGGGACGACACAATGTGTCGTCCCTACAAACCATGAGGAAACGTATGCATACGCACGAACAAAAGAACGGACCCGAGATCGGCAAGACGTACACCTGCGTGCTGAACGATGTGCCGGTGTACGAAGCGACCATCCAGAAAGCACAGGGATGCTGGGCCACGGTGAAAGTGGTGAAGCCGCTTCCGGGCAAGTTCGAGCAGCATTATAAGAGCGGACAGGAGTTCGACATTAAAGTGCAGTTCTACGATTTTGTGGAGCGCTGACCTCTCCGCCGGAAAAAATTAAACCGGACATTTTTATCGCATCCCCGATTTCGCAAGAAATCGGGGATGTTCATTTTAAATGAGGATAATAAAAATAAAATCTCCAATTCGGGATGTATGCGAGTATATGTACTAAAGAGAAAGACCGTTCACAGCATCCCGTATTCGCGTGATTGTTGACGGAGCAATGGTTCGCTATATTGGGATCACCACTCCGTACTCTCATCCTGCTAAGGCTTCTATGAAAAACATCCTGCTCATCCTCCTGCTTGCTACAACAATTGTACACTCTCAGCACAGCGGTCCCGAATATTATCGTTCAGCGGTCATGAACGGCAACAATATTATGACCGTTTTCGGCAACTGGGGTGTGATCGGACAACCCGTGGATACGCGTCCGCGCGGTGCGTGGCTTGCTCCGAGCAATGGCTATATCGGCGACAACAGCATCCTGATCGGACTGGAGCTGCCGATCAAAGACCATAACAACGACGGATCTCCGGATACCATCCACTCCGTGATCACCGCACCGGTCGCGCGGCCGGCGAGTTCACATGATTATGGTTTGGATGGTATTCAGCGCTTCGCATTGATGCCGGTTGGTTCATCGACTGCCGCAGGAAGCAACAGTGTTGCCATGAGTAACGATCCCTCCACCTGGCCTTCGTCGTGGGGGAATGTCTGGCGCGGGCTGAACGGGAACGGACAGATCATTGCAGATCTTGAATCCTATTATCAAATGGATGACCGCAACGACCACCGATTCTCTTCGCCTGAGAACAATGCGATGGGAGTTCGGTACCGACCGGTGGTTTCCGATACGGCAAGGAAAGGGCATGGCATCCGTGTGGATGTTCGGTACCTGCAGTTCGCACACTCGCTTTTTTCGGATATTCTCTTTCGTGTGTACGATGTGTCGAACGAAAGTGATTTTGATTATTCGAAAGTCGTGTTTGGGTATCTCAGCGGAACGATCATTGGTGTGTCCGGTCGTCAGTTCTTTCTTGAGGCGGAGAACGACGTCTCTTTATTGTATAAAAAGGAGAACGTCGTCATCAGCGGAAATTTTGGGGATTCTGCAGTTGTGAATCCCTTCTGGCAGGGTGGTGTTGGAAGACTCGGTGAGGCCTTTCTGGTTTCGCAGCAGAATGAAGCGGTCGGAGGGTATCACTATTTCAGTCCGTCCCGGGAATATCCATTGGGGGAGGATGAAAAGCAGTGGAAGTACCTCACACCGGGATTCTATTCCGCCCATAATTCCATTGTGAACGATACCACCGCCACATCCGGCAGCGATGGCGATTATGTGTTTGGCACACAATATTTTTCCATTCCTTCCGGAGGAACGGTGAGAATAGTATCCGGTCTTCTCTATGATTATACCGCGCAAGGGATCATTCACAAGACCCGTCTGGCGCGTTTTCTGGCAAAGAACGGATTCAACATCCCCGCATTGCTGTCACAGGCGGCGCTGCCGCAATTTGTCACGCCGCAAACGTTCACGGGAACCGCGCCGCTCCAATGGCCGACGGCGAATGCCGGCGGAGCGGTCGATATCTATTTCAGTCCGGACGCCGGAAGGAATTGGCTCACCGTTGCCGAGGGAACGGAGGATGACGGTGCATACTCATGGAATACCGCGTCCGTGAATGATTGTGCATTCGGGATGGTCCGGATCTATTTCAGGGATCCCTCCGGTGCGATCGTCTCCTTCCGTCAGTCACCGGCCACCATTACCGTGGACAATCTTATGAACGGCACACCGTTCGTCCGCATCGTATCCGAACCGATCCATGCTTCACCGCTCACCGCATCATCGCTGCCGTTGAAACTATTGATCGGTGACCCGGAACAGCAAACATTGACCACCGTCGTTTCTTATTCCACCGGAGGGGCGTGGGTCCGATGGAAGGAACTGGTCCATCCGGCTTCAAAAGAGACATCGGCGATCGATATCGCACTGAGCGATCTTCCGAATTCGCCCGCTCTGCGACTTCGCGTGACGGTCTCGGACGGGACAACCTCCATGTCCGACTCCACTGTACCGTTCGCGAAGAACACACAGAGGAGCCCCGTCGCGCTCTCCAACATCATTGCGGCGCCGCGCAGGACCGATGCGGTCATTACGCTCGGCGTGGCGGACAAAGGAGCGACAACGAATGATGAATTCATTGTTTCGTTCACCGATACGGCACTCGGTCGACTGAAAACAATGTCGGTCCGCAATGTATCGACCAATACGATGGTTGTACAGAATGCAGAGATCCGTGATCGGTCTGAATCGCCGGTGTTCAATGGTCTCCGCCTTACCGTTGCGGATGTCCCCACGGAACTGGATAGCTTTTATTGGTCCCGCGGAGATTCTGTGAAGACAGAGATCATATTCAAGCCGAGCGAGATCGAATATTCGCCGACGGAGATCTATCGCGGGTATCCCGAACCGTCCGACTATATGATCATCTTCGGGGTTCCCAGCGTGATGACAGACCTATACCCGTTCATTGGCGAACATACTCCTGTGGATACGGTGAATTTCTCTGTCCGGAATCGTTCGACCGGTCAACCAGTGGGTTTTTGGATGGTGCGGTATTTTTCGTGGCTGTACGGGTTCTATTTTGTTGAACCGGTCCACGGTAAAGAACGACTGACGTGGACGACATTCATCGAGTCGGAAAACGATACTCAAAACGTCCCCATCAACGGCGACACACTGGTGTTGCTGACCACGAAAGGGTTAAGCTATCATGACACGCTCCGCATCTCCAATGTGGCGTTATCGGTCCCTGCGACGTTAGCGGCGCCCGCCGTGTTCGCTCTTGATCAGAATTATCCCAACCCGTTCAACCCGGTGACCCGCATTCGATTCTCGGTAGGCGCCCGCGGACCGGTCACGCTTGCGGTGTACGATCTGCTGGGGAGGGAGGTCGCCGTTCTTGCAGAGGGGATGATGGATGCCGGCAGCTATTCTGTTCCATTCGATGCTTCCCGGTTCGCCAGCGGTCTATATCTCTATCGACTCCGCTCGGGAGCCTATGTGTCGACCAAAAAGATGGTCTTGGTCCGATGACGCCGACCGATATATAACCGCTTATAACGCCCCGGAACGCGATTTCCGGGGTTTTTTATTAGGGGGATGGGGATGAAAAAAGTACTTGACAAAGAGATATTAAAGTGATATCATAGCAATATCAACTCAGAGAAAGGAATTTGTTATGCAGACGATTGTTGAAAAAAGCGCACGCTCCACCGGCGGGTATTTGATGCTGTTCCTTACGATCGCTCTTACGGTCTTTAATTTTTATTGGCTGGTGATGATGATCCGGGCGGAGCTTCCGGCGATGCTCATCGTGTTCATCCCGATGGTGATCCTCAATTTCATCGTTCCCGGCGGGTTCTTTATCGTGCAGCCGAATGAGGCGCGTGTGCTGGTCCTCTTCGGTAAGTATGTCGGCTCGGTGCGCGAAGCAGGGTTCTATTTCACGAATCCGTTCACCACCAAGAAACGCGTCTCGCTCCGCATCCACAACTTCAACAGCGAACGGATCAAAGTGAACGACCTGGACGGCAACCCGATCGAGATAGGCGCCGTGGTAGTGTACCGTGTGACCGACTCGGCACGCGCACTGTTCGATGTGGAGAACTACGAACAGTTCGTCGCGATCCAGAGCGAGACCGCCATCCGCGCGCTGGCGTCCGAATATTCCTACGATTCGCACGATGAGAGCAAAGCGTCGCTCCGCGGCAACCCGGGAGAGATCGCCGACGCACTCGCGAAACAAGTGCAGACCCGTCTGCAAGTGGCAGGAGTGGAGATCATCGAAGCGCGTATCAGTCATCTTGCCTATGCGCAGGAGATCGCACAGACCATGCTGCGGCGTCAGCAGGCGCAGGCGATCATCGCTGCGCGCAAGAAGATCGTCGAGGGAGCGGTCGGCATGGTGCAGGATGCGCTGCGCATGCTCGCGGACCAGAAGATCGTGAAGCTGGACGAGGACAAGAAGGCCACGATGGTGAACAACCTGATGGTCGCGCTCGTCTCGGACAAGGATATGCAGCCGGTGATCAACACCGGTACACTCTATCAGTAACATTCTGAGCATCACGGCTGCGCCTCGACACAACGAGTAACCGCCGCCTTTACGGCGGCGCCAATATGTCTCACGGAAACCCGCCGCCCCTACGGCGCCGCCAGCTCGAGCACACAGCGCAGCCGGGCAGAACAAAAGCAACGACCATGACATTAGCAGACTACACAACAAAGGAACTGAAACTGGTGCAGCCCTCCATTTGGAAGAGGGTGCACCATCTTCAGGCCGGTGAGACGGTGCTGATGACCATGCGCTCCCCGAAATGGTACAGCACGGATGTCATCGTGGAAGGATTCGGAGAGACCTGGAAGATCTCCCGTCCCAGCTTCTGGAGTTCAAAGACGGAGATCACTAAAGGTCACGATCAGCTGCCGACCGCGACGTTCGTTCCGGAAGGATGGAAAGGGGGCGGATTCTTCCATCTGCCGAACGGCGAGCGGATCGAGTACCGGTTCGGAATGTGGAAGAACGACAACGAACTGTACTCCATGCAGAAGGTCCGGCTCGTATCGTTCCGCCGTGAATCGATCTGGCGCACCGGCATCATCGCGACCTTCCATCACGCATCAACGCTGCTGGAACAGCATCCCTGGATCATCATGGCAGTGTATCAAAAACTGCTCGAGCGCCGGCAGCACGCACAAGGCGCAGGATAAATCTGCAGTATACTCTATGAGCGAAAAGAAAAAATTCCTGCTCAGGCTGGACGGCGAACTGTACGCCGCGCTGGAGAAGTGGGCCGCGGACGATCTGCGCAGTGTGAACGCACAGATCGAATTCCTGCTGAAGGAAGGGGTCCGGAAGGCGGGGAGGACACGCTCATCCGAGCACAATGACCAGGGAGAGCAGGAGTGACCGTCTACCGTTCCAAGATCGGACTCGAGCTGGCGATCCCGCTCACCATTCTTTTTGGCGGGATCTTTGTCATCTTTATTGCCAACGGCATCTGGCAGGGACTTTTCGCTCCGGCCGGTGCGGCGGCATTCGTCGCGTACGTTTTTCTCAGTACACGGTACACCATCCACAACGACCTTCTGCACGTGAAGAGTGGCTTCCTTTACAGCTCGTCATTCCCCGTTGCTTCCATCACATCCGTCATAGCGACGTGGAATCCGATCAGCTCCCCTGCCGCTTCTCTGGACCGTTTGGAGGTTCGGTACGGTAAGAGCGGGTTTGTGCTCATATCTCCGGCGGAGGAGCAGAAGTTCCTCAACCATCTTCTCTCCATCAATCCTCAGATCAGGATCGATGTTCCGGGATTCCGGTAATCATTGAAGAGTCTGCTTGGATCATTCCAGGCAGATTCCCCGTCTGCGCGGCTGCCTGCCCGCTTGCATGAGCAGGCGGGTGCCGACAGCCGGGCAGGTTCGGTCGCAGCGAGTGAAATCTCGAGCTCTCTCAGAATGACATGAGCGCATACGTCACGTCACCCTGAACACCGGCTCTCACTCCTTGTCTGCCGGCGATTCAGGGTCTATCATTAAAGCTCGGGAAACCTTGCAAAGGTTACAGCGCGCCGTACGTTCAACCTTCGCAAGGTTACAAATACCTCGGTTTTCTTGATTTTCCCTCGGACTTTCTTCATATTGACAGCACTTAATTACCCACTGAAGAATGACCGAAACCACGAACGATCCTTCCCTGATAGAACGCGTTGCCGGACTATTCCACCGTCCCGGCAGGTCCATTCTCAACTTCTTTGAACATCTCGGCCGGTACATGAGCATCATCGGCTGGATGCTGTACAACTTCCGCAACGCCAAGGAATATTCCGGCAACATCATGCAGCAGATGGTGATGATCGGCAATAATTCCATCCCGATCGTCCTGTTCGTCTCGATGTTCGTCGGCATGGTCACTTCCGTGCAATCCTCCTATCAGCTCTATGACTGGATCCCGCGCTCTGTGGTCGGCGCGCTGGTGACCAAGTCCGTCCTGCTGGAACTGACGCCGCTCCTCACCGCGCTGGTGCTGGCGGGAAAAGTGGGAGCGACCATCACCGCGGAGCTCGGCACGATGCGAGTGACCGAACAGATCGACGCATTGGAAGCGCTGGCGTTCGATCCGGTCTCGTTCCTTATCACCCCGCGTGTGCTGGCCGGTATCCTGATGTTCCCCATTCTGGTGATCTTCGGTGACCTGGTGGCGATCCTCGGCGGTATGTTCGGTGCATCGGTCATCGCCGGCATTCCGGTGGAAGCGTTCGTGGACGGCATGCAGAGCTCGTTCGAAACATGGGATGCGTTCTTCGGCATCATCAAAGCAACGGTCTTCGGGTTCATCATCACGTCGGTCTCGTGCTATCAGGGATTCCAGGTGCAGGGGGGCTCCGAAGGGGTCGGCAAAGCAACGATGAACTCCGTCGTGGTCACCTGTCTTTCCGTCGTGGTGATGGATTTCGTCCTGGCCTCGGTGCTGCTATGATCCAGCTGACCAACATATGGAAACGGTTCGGCGAGAAACAGGTGCACCAGGGAGTGAACCTGGAGGTGCGGGACCATGAAACGCTGGTGATCCTCGGGCGGAGCGGCGGCGGGAAGAGCGTCCTGCTGAAGATGATCATCGGCCTGTTGAAGCCGGACAGCGGCTCCATCGTGGTGGACGGGAAAGAGGTCACCACCCTTACCTACAAACAGCTGCAGCGGCTCCGCTTCAAGTTCGGATTCCTGTTCCAGGGGGCGGCGCTGTTCGATTCCATGACCGTCGGGCAGAACATCGAGCTGGCGCTTCGCCGGCACAGCGATTTCAAGGATGCGGACATCGAAGAGCGTGTGCAGTATGCGCTGGAGCTGGTGAAGCTGAAGAATGTGGAACAACTGATGCCCTCCAACATCTCCGGCGGCATGAAGAAGCGGGTGGGCCTTGCCCGCGCCATCGCGCTCACGCCGAAGTACATGCTGTACGATGAACCGACCACCGGACTGGACGTGGAAACGGCGGACGGCATCAACCTGCTCATCAACGAACTCAAGACGACGCTCGGCGTCACTTCCATCGTCGTTACGCACGACATCCACAGCGCGTTCGTCATCGGGGACCGGTTCGCCATCTTCGAGAACGGACAATTCATCATGACCGGCACGAAGGACGATATCAGGAATAGTCCGAATCCGGAGGTGAGGAAGTATATCGAGAGTGAGATAGAGACATAGAAAGAAATTGAATCATTGAATCAATGATCCATTGATTCAATTCAAACAAAAAAATACCAAAAAGGATACAACGATCACAACAACTGTTCTGCTACCATCGCAGCGGGTATCATCCGCGCGACAAGAAGGTGCAACGATATGAATCTGACGAATGAAGCAAAGATCGGCATTGCGGTCTTCTTTGCGGTGATCATCCTGGTGGGAGGGATCATCTTCCTGAAGGGATTGGATTTCCGCTCCAAAGAGTACCGCATCACACTCTTTTACAGCAACGTGAACGGACTGACCGAGGGGAGCCCCATTACCATCGCCGGACTGAACATCGGCAAGGTGCAGGATATGCGTCTGGCGGGGAACGTGATCGCGGTGGGGATCCAGGTGGATAACAAAGTGAATATCGCGAAGGACTCCAAAGCGTTCATCAAATCCGCCAGCATCATGGGGGGAAAGCAGATCGCCATCACCCCGGGGATGAGTCCGGAGATATTGCGGGACGGCGACACGTTGACCGGAGCATACGAAGCGGATCTGACGGAACTGACATCGACCCTCTCGCCGATCTCCAGCAACGTCCTCGGCATCCTGGAGCGGGTGAACACCACGTTCGACGATCCCACGCGGCGGAACATCCAGAACATCCTGCTCGAGCTGAACCGCGCCGCGCAGGACCTGCAGCAGGTGATCCAGCAGCAGGGAGGCCATCTGAACTATGCGGTGGGGAATTTCGCGGAATTCTCGGAGGATATGGGAAAATTCGCGAAACACCTGGATACCATCGCCTCTTCACAGAAAGGGAACATCGACGACGGCGTGAAGAGCATCCGCGTGACCGCCAAGACGATGGAAGAAGCGTCGCTGAAGTTCCGCGATGCGAGCGAGTCGATCGACAATGTGTTCAAGCGGCTGGACCGCGGGGACGGGACGATCGGGAAGCTGATGCGGGATGACCGGCTGTACACGCATCTCGATTCGATGGTGCTGAACATCAACGCGCTGGTGAAGGACCTGAAGGCGAATCCGCAGAGATATGTAAACGTGAGTGTGTTCTAAAAACTATTGGGATTGATTCATTGAGTCAATGGATCATCGGCTCAATGTTCCAAGGTCGACGCGCGAGGAGCAATTGACAATTGACAATGGACAATTGAGCAAGATCGATGCGCAGGAGAGAATGCAGAAGAGTGATGTCGCAGAGAAAAGCAGATAAAGAATAAAAGACCGGTTGATAATGAACAGTGAACAATGGAACAATTATCAAACAACAAATTCCAAACCACCAAGATTGAAATGTAGACCGTGAATCATGGGCTAGTACCTAGTACCCAACACCTAATACCTCCTTTCAAAACCCTACTCCTCCTTTAGAGTAACACTACCTATCAGCTGAACAACTCCGAGAACGCAAGATTGTTCTCGAATTCCATCCGGATGTTCTCTTCGAACGAGTCGAATGACTCTGCAGCGAGCGCGGGGAAGTGTTCGGTCAGCACCTGCCAGCAGGGATCTTCCGCGATCACGGCCGGAGCGCTGCGCTCGGTGATGCCGAGGTTCCATTGTTCCGCGAGCAGGTCCGCGCAGCGGACGATGGAGGTGATGATGCGGTGCGGTCCGTCGTGTGCGGGATCGTGATGGTAGCGCATCACATCGGTGATCACATCCGGCAGTCTCCAGTTCTTCCCCAGATATTCGCCGATCTCATCGTGTCCCATCGCAAAGAGCTGCTGTTCCGCTTCCAGATCGGAGAGGAACAGCTCATCGATCATCTCGCGTACCTTGAGCAGCGAGAAGGAATAATGCTGCGCCAGGACGATCTTTCCCATGTCATGCAGCAGGCCGGCGGTGAACTCCTCACCGATAGTGGTATGACGAAGATACTTGGCGATGATTCGGGCGGTGGTGGCGGTGCAGAGACTGTGGAGCCAGAGACGGTTCAGGAAATCGCGTTGCTGCGGATTGAGGGCGAATACGCGCTGCCGGAGTTCATAAGTGAGCACCAGCCGGCTCACCTCGGCATATCCCAGCATTGTGACGGCATGTGAGACGGTGGCAACGCCGGCGCGGATACTGTAGAATGCCGAATTTGCGGCACGGAGCACGAGGGCGGTCAGAACGGAATCTGCATCGACCAGCTGGATGAGCTTGCTGTTGGCCATCTCCCCCTGCAGGGAGTGGGAAAGGATGAGTGTTACAGTGGAAGGTATCGGTACGATCTCGTTGATGTTCTGGATCTCATTGCGGATATCCTGCATGCCGTCTCCCGGGGATGTTCACAGTCGTACCGGTGCCGAACAGCAGCACCGATACATCCATGATATCCCAAAATCCCGAGAAAAGAAACAGCGAAAATCGGCAAAGGACTACTGGTTGTCGTAGTACGTGAAATCCTTCACGATAACCCCGTTCTGCAGTTCGAAGATGGTGCAGATCGGCAGGGTGAAGCGCTGACCATCCGGTGCGGTGGCTGAGGAGACGAACTCCACCACGACATGATCGGTGCCGGAGGGATAGATCTGTACAACATCATCCCGCAGATCGGGGAACATCCGCTGCAATGCTGCATACTTCTCTTCGGTTTGCCGGCGGGATTGACGGACGATACCGGTGCCGAACGACGGGTCCTTGAATTCCGCCGAATCGCTGTACAGCGCCGCCATAGCACGCCAGTCGTGCGCGTTGAAATGCCGGTAGACATCCTTGACGATGCTGATGTTCTTTTCCATCGTTTCCTGCCCAGAATTCGTTCCTGTTCCGCATCCTATCGTGGAGACGAACAGGGCCGATATAGCGATCATCAAATATTTCATCATAAGGTCCTTTTCGTTCTAGCGTTAATGGTTGGAATGCAGCGCCATACGGTTCCCTTCGCTGTCTGCAAAGAATGCCATGTAACCGATCTCATCCGAGATATGTGTCTTCGGCATCAGCACTTTTCCCCCGGCCGCCTCCACACGGTCCAGCGCAGCGCTCAGGTCCGGATCACCGTTCAGATAGATGATGGAACCCTCCATGCTGGGGATATGCATCTCGCTCTTGACGAGTGCGCCGGAGACCTTGCCGTTGCCGGGGTCGGCGGGGAAGACCACCATCTCGAATCCCGGCATATCCCAGTTCTGCATCGTGATATCGAAGATGGACTCATAGAACTTCTTGGCGCGCGGCATATCCGTCACGCTGATCTCGAACCAGTTGAGGGTATTGGCGTTGGCGTTCATGGTGCTCCCGTGATGATGGATGATGATCGTGAATGGAACTGGAAGAATCTAGGGAGGGAGGAATGGATTGTCAAGTGAGAATCGTAAAGATTGTCAAATTCCAAAGAATAAATCCCAAATAACAAAACCCAAATTCCAAACTAACAGGGTCGACGCGGGAAAAACAATGGACAATTGACAATGAACAATGGAGCAATTATCAAATTCCAAATGACAAACCCCAAACACCAAACCAGCAAGGTCGATGCGCGGGAACAAACGCAAAGGAGCTGAACCACGGAGGCACAAAGGCACGGAAAACAAGCATCAAAATTCCAAATGACAAACCCCAAATCCCAAACCCACAAGGTCGACGCGCAAGAACCAATGAACAATGGAGCAATGATCAAATATCAAAACACATTCGACAGTTTAATATTTTCGCAGTTCTACAATTCCCCAGTTCCCCAATTCCACAGTTTCACAATTCTTCTCTGTGTTCTCTGTGGCTCTGTTGTTCCAGAATATAAAAAAACCCCGAAGAAGGCTCGGGGTCGTTGTGTAACTGCATCAGTCTCGGTCGTTCAATGATGATGACCGCCGGCTCCGTGCACATGGCCGTGGCTGAGCTCATCGGCACTCGCTTCGCGTACGCCGACGATCTTCACATCGAAGTTGAGCGTTTGTCCTGCCAGCGGATGGTTCCCGTCCACCGTGACGGTCTCGAGACCGACTTTGGTGATGGTGACAACGCGCTGCCCTTCGGGTCCGGACGCTGTGAACTGCATGCCGACCGCAAGGTCCGGCACGCCGGTGAACTGGCTGCGCGGGACATCGATCACCTGTGATGCATCGAACTCGCCGTATCCGTCCGCCGGAGCGACGGCGACCTTCAGCGACTCATCCGCGCCGTGACCTTCCAACTGCGCTTCGAGGCCGGGAATGAGGTTGCCGTTGCCGTGCAGATACGCGAGCGGTTCGCGTCCTTCGGAGGTGTCCAACACGGTCCCCGCATCATCCCGCAATGTATATTCGATGGATACGACCCTGTCCTTTTCGATCTTCATATCATGTCCTTTGTGTGAATGTGATGGTTACTTGTAGAGTTTCAATTGTTTTTCTTCCTGCGCTGTTGCAGGGATGATGCTCACCGCCGCACCGCCGCTGGCGGCAAGGGAGAGCTTCAAGACGCTCTTTGCTGTGACGATGTGACGGCTGATGACGTATGCCATCGGATTGGTCTGATAATGTGCGTCCGGTGCATCAGCATAGATCGTAGCGACATATTTCTTCTTCGCATCCAGGAAGGAGAGGGAAGCAGCGGCCGTGCGCGGGTTCTCGTCGGTGATGGCACCGAGGAACCACGATTCCTTGTTCTTCGCCTTTCGCGCGATGGTGATGTAGTCGCCCGGTTCCGCTTCGAGGATCTTCGTGTCATCCCAATCCGCTGCGACGTCTTTGATGAACTGGAATGCATCCGGCTTCGCCTCGTAGTTCTCCGGCAGGTCCGCTGCCATCTGCAGCGGCGAATACATCGTTACATATAACGCCATCTGCTTGACGAGTGTGGTGTGCACCTGCTCCGTCCGTTTGGGATCGAAGAAACTCCGCTTGATCTGGAAGATACCCGGAGTGTAATCCATCGGTCCCCCCATCAGCCGGGTGAAGGGAAGGATGGTCTCATGCGCGGGCGGGTTGCCGGAGCTCCACGCGTTGAACTCGTTGCCGCGCGCCGCTTCGGCGGCGATCCAGTTGGGATAGGTGCGCTGGATGCCGGTGGGGCGGACCGATTCGTGCGAGTTGACCATGATCTGATACTCCGCGGCCTTCTTCACGGCGCGGAGATAGTGGTTCACCATCCACTGACCGTCGTGCACTTCGCCGCGCGGGATGATCTTGCCGACGTACCCGGATTTCACCGCATCGTAGCCGTGCGCTTTCATGAAGCGGTACGCCGTATCTAACTGCCGTTCGTAGTTCGTCACGGAAGAGGAGGTCTCGTGATGCATGATGAGCTTCACCCCTTTCTCTTTGGCATACCGCTGCAGCTCCTTCACATCGAAATCGGGGTACGCTGTGACGAAATCGAACACCTGTTCCTTCCAATTGCCGAACCAATCCTCCCAGCCGACGTTCCACCCTTCCACCAAAACGCCGTCGAAGCCGTGTTTCGCGGCGAAATCGATGTACACTTTCGTCCGCGCGGTGGTCGCACCGTGGCGTCCGTTCGGTTTCAATGCGCTCCAGTCGGTCTCGCCGATCTTCACGTTCCGTACATCGGCATAGTTCCAGGAGGCGACATCCACATGCATCTCCCACCAGATGCCGACGTACTTCACCGGGGTGATCCAGCTGACATCCTTCAGCGCGAGCGGTTCGTTCAGATTCAGGATCATCTTTGACGAGAGCACCTCTTCCGCCTTGCGGCTGACGATGACCGTCCTCCACGGTGTGACAGCGGGAGCCTGCAGATAGGCGCGATTTCCGACCGCATCCGGCGCCAGAACAGAAGAGAGAAGGAACTTCTTTGTATCGACCTCCAGGCACATGGCGGGATAATTGACAAGCGCTGCTTCGGCGATGTTGATATAGAGACCATCCTTCGATTTCATCTGGATGGGAGTCTGTACCATGGAATTGCTTGTGATGCCGGCCGTAAAGATCTCTCCCCGGTCCTTGTACGCCGCGGCATCCACGCCGCTCAGGTTCGTTTCGGCATATTTATATTCGTTCGTATCGAAATCCCCGGGCATCCAGAACACTTTGTGATCGCCGGTCAGTGCGAACTCGGTCCGCTCACCGGCGACGGTGAAGTAGTTCAGATTGTCCTGCTGCGGGAACTCGTAGCGGAAACCGACGCCGTCATCGAACAGACGGAAGGTGAGGAGCATGATGCGGTCCTTTACGGACGGCTGCCGGAGGGTCAGCTTCAGTTCGCGGTAATGATTGCGGATGGTCTTCACTTCGCCCAGGACGGGGTTCCAGCTTTCGTTGACGAGCGATGTTTCTGCTTTCACCACGGTGAACCCGGAGAGGAACGACGGGATATCCTTTACGGCAATGCCGAGCCGGCTGGGAGCGACGACCGGCGTTGTACCCAGGGAGAGCGTGTAGTGCGGAACACTGTCCGCGCTCATCGAAACGGTGAGCGACATACTCTTGTTGGGGGAAGTGATGGTCTGTGCGGAAAGGGCCGCGCAGAGGAACAGTGAAAGGAGAAGGAACGATCTCATAGCAGGACCTTTTGAAGGTGATGAGGAACGCTGGTGATGCGAATGCGACGGCCGGAAAAAAATTCCCATCAATGTAGGGAGGGATGAGGAGAGAAACAACATCATTTCCGGAGCTGATTCAGCACCTTTCGTGCGCGGGAGCGGATGCCGGCCGAGCCGTACGGAACGAGCTGTTCGATGACGAGCACGAG
>JAVBYA010000505.1 GCA_030824295.1 Bacteroidota bacterium | reverse complement strand
TGCGTGCAGATGCAGGACCGTGCGTTGTTCGACCGGTTGATCGCACACATCGACACCACATCGCTGGAATCATTGCCGGAACAGCGGCTGGTGAACGCCATCGCCAAACGGAAGGCCAAACGGCTCGCCGAACGTGCCGATGAATTGTTCTTCTGACATCATCCAACCACTGCATACCAACGGGTATCCAATTTTATGAAAAGAATCCTTTCCCTGCTGTTCCTCGTCCTGTTCACCCTGCCGGTCGCTGCGCAGGAATTCGTCATCAAGTTCGCCACGCTCGCCCCGGAAGGGAGCACCTGGATCAACATCATGAAGGAATATGATGCCGCGGTCCGGAAGGAGAGCAACGGCCGTCTCGGGTTCCGTATCTACGCCGGCGGCGTTGCCGGGGACGAGAAGGATGTGATGCGGAAGATCCGCCTGGGACAGTTCAACAGCGCCGGCATCACCGGCTTCGGCATCGGCGAGATCGCCAAATCGGCCCGGGTGCTCGATGCGCCGTTCCTCTTTAAGAACCATCAGGAAGTGGACCAGATCGTCACACAGTTCGACGGCGAGTTCAATAAGGAGTTCGAGAACGGCGGATTCGTCCTGCTCGGCTGGGCCGAGGTCGGCTCGGTCTATATCATCTCCAAAACGCCGGTCACCAAGATCGCGGACCTGCACAGCATCAAAATGTGGGAATGGGAAGGGGACCCGGTCGCTGATGTCACCTTCAAGACCATCGGCATCAATCCGATCCAGCTCTCCATCACCGATGTGGTCACCTCGCTGCAGACCGGACTCATCACCGGCGCGTATGCATCGCCGCTCGCGATCGTCTCGCTGCAATGGAACTCCGCCACCAGTCATTTGATGGACCTTCCGCTCACCAATGCCTCCGGCGCCGTGGTCATCGCCAAGCGCGATTTCGATAAGATCCCCGCCGACCTGCAGCAGATCCTGCTGAAACACGGCAAAGCATTCATGCGCAAGCTCACCGAGAAGAGCCGTCTGGACAACATCAAATCGCTGGAAACACTCAAGAAGAACAAGATGACCTTCAACAAGCCCGATGCAAGCGAATTGAAAACGTATGACGAGATCGGCAAGAAGGCCCGCCGCGCGCTCGTCGGGAAATTGTATTCCGAGGACCTGCTGAATCGCGTGGAAAAGGCGCTGGCGGATTTCCGGGCGAAAAATAAATGATCAACCCCCTCATTCAGCAGCCCATGATTTAAATCATGAGCTGCTGGATGATAATGGGTTTCCGAACGATAACACCCGTTAGCCCATGACAAATATCATGGATTACAACATCCGATAGCCCATGACTTAAGTCATGGGCTTATAGATTGTCCGATTAACGCACCCGTCATCATGGGCCAACGGATGGCCCAAATAACACACCCGTAATCCCATACATTACATTATGGGTTATCATTCCAATTGCCCACAGCCCATGATTTAAATCATGGGCTGAGGGATGAACCATCTAGCGATCGTATGAAACCAATCCTCATCCTCGACCTTTGGCTGGAACGGATCTCCGGCTGGATCCTCGTCGGCCTGCTCGGCATCATGATCCTGATGGCGTTCGGACAGGTGATCCTCCGTAACTTCTTCGATTCCAGCATCGAATGGGGGGATATCTTCCTCCGTCATCTGGTGTTGTGGGTGGGATATTTCGGCGCGGTCATTGCCACCGGGGAAGGACGCCATCTGCGCATCGAGTTCCTGACGAAACTTGTGTCCGAGAAACCCCGCAAAGTATTCTTCATCATCTCCAGTCTCTTCGCCGCGGTCATCTGCTATCTGCTCATGCAGGCATCGGTGGCGTTCGTGCAGCTGGAGATGGAATCCGAATCGGCGCTCATCCTGGACCTTCCGGGTTGGTACTTCATCGTCATCATTCCGATCGGATACGCACTCATTTCCTTCCGTTTCCTCGTCCGCTCCCTGAGCGGGTTCGTTGAGGTCCTCCGCGGCAATTGGACGACCACGGAAGGACATCACTGATGCCGGTCATTTACATCATCCTGGGACTTCTCGCGCTGGTGCTCTTCGGCACGCCGCTCTTCACCATCATCGGTGCCATCTCGCTGTACGGATTCTCCACAGAGGAGATCCCTACCGCCGCCATCATCATCGAACTCTACCGTCTTGCCAGTCAGCCGGTGCTGCTCGCCATCCCGCTCTTCACCGTGGCGGGATACTTCCTGGCGGAGAGCAAGGCGCCGCAGCGCATCGTCGCTCTTGCGCAGGCGCTCATCGGCTGGATGCCGGGGGGACTTGCCATCGTGGTGCTCATCAGCTGTGCGATCTTCACCGCGTTCACCGGCGGTTCCGGCGTGACCATCGTCGCGCTCGGGGGACTCGTCTTCCCGATCCTGCTCTCCGAGAAGTATTCGGAGAAATTCGCGCTCGGTCTGGTCACTACCTCCGGCAGTCTGGGGCTGCTCTTCCCGCCGTCGCTCCCCATCATCCTCTACGGCACGTTCGCTGAAGTATCGGTGGACGCACTCTTCAAAGCCGGTATCGTCCCGGGTGTGATCCTGATGCTGGTCGTTGCCATCTACAGCATCCAGCAGGGCGGGAAGTCGCATGTTCCGCGACATCCGTTCGATGCCAAAAAAGCATGGGCTGCGATCAAAGCCATTGCGTGGGAGATCCCGCTGCCGTTCTTCATCATTTTCGGCATCTACGGCGGACTCTTCACCGCGACCGAAGCAGCAGCGGTGACGGCGTTCTATGTGTTCGTGGTGGAAGTGTTCATCTATAGGGATCTGAAACTGATGACCGATGTGCCGCGTGTGATGAAGGAGAGCATGGTGCTGGTCGGTGCGATCCTGATGATCCTCGGCTGCGCGATGGGGCTCACCAGTTATCTGATCGATCAGCAGGTGCCGCAGAAACTGTTCGAATACATCAGCCAGGTGGTAACCAGCAAGATCTTCTTCCTGGTCATCCTGAACATCTTCCTGCTGATCATCGGCATGATGATGGAGATCTTCTCCGCTATCGTCGTTGTGCCGCTCATCGTCCCGGTGGCGAAGCAGTACGGCATCGACCCGATCCATCTCGGCATCATCTTCCTGGCGAATCTGGAGATCGCGTATCTGATGCCGCCGGTGGGACTCAATCTGTTCATGGCAAGCTTCCGGTTCAAAAAGACGATCGGCGAGGTCGCTTCCGCCACGCTGCCGTTCATCTTCGTCCTCTTCATTGCACTCATTCTGATCACCTACGTGCCGGAACTGAGCCTCTGGCTCGTGCAGTAAGTTCCTCCTCACCGTCCGGACCCAGTGCCCCGGTCCGGACGGTCATTCTGCCGACCGCTCTCCTCTCGTCTTGTCTTTGCGACAACGCAAGCATCCGCTATGCCATTTACCCGACCGGTAAGTCCGAATCCACCAACATTCCATTGCCATTCAAGGTGCTACCGCCACTTTCCATTGCTAAACGAGGGATGGGGGAGTATATTGTGAAAACCGAGGAGGAAAAAAGAAGGGAAGGGACGCGGCCGAAAGCGTTCTCAGTAACGGGGAAAATCCTTGGAATAATTCTACGTTATACTATTAGGGATGTATCATAGAGACTATTTCTATCTATTCACTGGTAGGCGGTTCAACAAAATGAATGGTTATTATTTTATTGTGGGACTATTTCTTACAACATTACCAGGCTATTATTATGTAATAAGAGCGGGAAATCATTTGTCTGAAAAGGGGAAACAACACCAATTTGAATATTTAATTAGGCGTGGAAGCGTTCCAGATGATTATTTTACCGAAGAGGGATTGTTTTTCTTTAGGCGGGGGAAAAGAACGGTTGTGATCCCCTTATTATATCTTATTGGAACTGTAATATTTCTTATTATACAAAAATGATACTTCGCTGCCTATTCAGTCACTCAACCTGACGTTACAACCGCTTGCGCACTGTAACTCAAGTGTTGAGTCGCCAACTGTCAACTTAGGATACGAAAGCTCATTTTAAAATCAATCAACACAGTCCCCGTTCTAGAACGTTGCGGGGCAGCTTAATGACGGTCCTAGCTGTTAAAACAATATATCATGGCGAAATCACTCATCAAATGGAACTTACCACAGTTTGTTATTACTGATGATCATACTGCCATTCAAGTTTCAAAATCCTCGGTTAGAAAGTATGACATAGCAAACTATATTTCGTCAATTTATCCCAATCTCATATATGCAATCATTCTATTGGTGCTGTGCTTTTTAATATATGTCGGAGCAGAACCAGATTCAGAATGGCAAGACTTTGTATTTCAGATTGCAATTATTCTTGTTGGAATTCGATTTGGTTTTAGGATTCTGTTAAATCTTGGGTATTTAGCATTTCGACCGAACCCATTACAAGAGAGTTCTTTTGAAATAACTGATGAGGCAATAACGTACTATACAGGAAATTCCGAAAAGAATAGCATTCCTGTTGGAGATATTAAACGGGTTGTATTGAAGGAAATTCGTTATAAAAAGGGGAGTCGGTGGCTATTAAAGATTAAACATAGGAATCGGCGCTGGTTGGAACTTGAGATACCAGCAAATCTTCGACATTCTATGCCTGGAATATTTTCGCAATTATCGATCAACTATTCAGTATCGGGTAAACCGGACCGGGGTTGGTATAATCCGTTTCAATAATATACTTGCTGGCTATTCGGTCATTCAAGCTGATCTTTCGCCTCGCGGTAGTTCATTATCGAGGCTCGCTCAGGACAGGCTCTGCAACCGCTTGCGCTCGGTAACTCAAGTGGTGAGTTGTCAACTTTCAACTTAGCATACGAAAGCTCATTTTAAATCAATCAACAGTTGATCTCGCGTCCCGACAAAGAATGTCGGGACGCAATAAACGCGCTGGAACGTTGCGATGCGACTTAATTCCGGTCCATTGGAACACACGAAAATAATTATGCTCACGCATTCAATGAAAACCTTAAAAATGTTAGTTGGGTTATTAATATTGTCTGCATTGATATCTTCATGTGATAATGATGCAGATCCGCCATATATGGCGAATGCTGAAATTATCGGATTCAATAGTGAAAAATGTGCTTGCTGTTGGGGTTGGGTAATTCGAGTGGATTCAGATACTATAAGGGCTGATGAATTACCTAATAGTGAAAGAATTGGAACGAATATTACCAAACCAATTCCAGTTTACATAGAATTGGGTGAGAAGAAGTTAGATTGTTCTACGATAAGCACCAATCCAGTTAACAATAAAAGTTTCTACATAATAAAACAGTTACTACTGATCCAGTGAGAAACAATCTTCCGCGTGTGATCTAACCATATTAAAAAGGAACCCCCGATAGAAAGCATAGGGGCAGCATAATACCGGTCCGCAAGTCGGCAGATGATGGAGGCTGAGCATATCATGACTAACATAGTTGCTGCGATCGGTATTGGGTTGGGCTCATCGTTCATAATGGATCTCTGGAATATGCTTTTAAAGCGTGTTTTTGGTATTCCTTCCCTTAACTATTGCATGCTCGGACGGTGGATCCGGCATATGCCTGCGGGTCTGTTTTGGCATGCAAATATTACAACAGCACCAGAGAAAACATATGAATGTGCCGTTGGATGGGGAACTCATTACTCCATTGGGATTGGACTGAGCGTGGTGTTCGTCGCTGTGACGGGAGATTGGATCTCGCAGCCGACACTCCTCCCGGCTCTGCTCTATGGAATTGGAACCGTTGTGTTTCCATTCTTTGTAATGCAGCCGGCCCTTGGATTTGGCGTTGCATCATCCAAGGCGAAGAATCCTGCGGTGGCGCGACTGAAGAGTGTGGTGACACATACAGTGTTTGGCGCGGGGTTGTATCTGTGTGCGCGTCTGATGCAATTTGTTGCCCCATCATATTAAAAAGGAATCCCCTGATAGCAAGCATCGGGGAGGGCTGTGGCGACCGCGGTTAGAAAAATGACTAAAGCGTCGTGAAACGAAGCGAAAACAAACGATTCATCGAGAGATCAGTCCCGTCAAAAACGTCGGGATGGTCAAAACGCACTATTTGCAAACGTAGCATCCGCGTAAAAACGTCGCCACGCAACTTAGTTCCAGTCCGGTAGGGCGCTTTAAAATGTCAACAAGAATTAAAAAATACTTTTTAATACCATTTGTTTTTGTAACAATAGGCTATTTATATAGTTACATAGATTCAAGCTATGCGGTAGATGATAGTGCATATGCAAGAAGTGTAGGAATTCTTATTTTATTCTCACCTATTGTCTATACAATTGCGATTAGTATAAATTATATCCTTTTGCTAATTGTAGAGAAAAATTTAGCCAAGATTGAGTTGAGTTTATTGATCATAACTACATCCTTAAGTTCAATTATTTCAATTTTATTTTCTGTTAGTGTTCCTACGCTGGGCTCAAGTCGATTTTATATATTTATTCTGT
>JAVBYA010000380.1 GCA_030824295.1 Bacteroidota bacterium | reverse complement strand
GGCGGAGGGATCCTCTCCACCATGCGGTCCGTCCGGGAAGCGACCAAACGGGAACTGTACCGCAGCGCCGAGCGCCGTCTGAACGACATGCTCCGCGGCGGCACGACCACCGTGGAGATCAAGAGCGGTTACGGTCTCTCCCCCGAAGCGGAGATGAAGATGCTGGAAGTGATCAGCGAGCTCAAGCGGGACCACTATTCGACCATCGTCGGCACGTTCCTCGCTGCACACACCGTTCCGCCCGAGTATGCCGACAACCGACAGGGCTACGTGGACCGCATCTGCGATTACATGATGCCGCATGTGGCGGAGCGGAAGCTTGCGGTATTCGTGGATGTGTTCTGCGAGACCGGCTATTTCGACCTGAAGCAGACCGAACAGATCATCCTGGAAGCAAAACGGTACGGACTGGTCCCGAAACTGCATGCGGACCAGCTTTCCGCGATGGGAGCGACGGAACTCGGCGCGAAGCATAACGCCATCTCCGTGGACCATCTGGAGCAGATGACACCGGCGGGGATCGAAGCGCTGAAGAACGGCGGCACCATTGCTACCGTTCTGCCGGGCTGTTCGCTCTTTTTGAACCACCCGTACGCACCGGCGCGCAGCATCATCGACGCCGGCATCCCGCTCGCCATCGCCACCGATTTCAATCCCGGCTCGCAGATGTGCCACTCCATGCAGATGATGCTCACGCTCGCCTGCACGCAGATGCGGATGACGCCGGAAGAGGCGGTCACGGCCGCTACGCTCAATGCTGCCGCCGCGCTCGGCATGTCCGGCGACGTCGGCAGCATCGAACCGGGCAAGCAGGCGGATGTGGTGCTGTACGATGTGACCGATTACCGCACCATCCCGTACCACTACGGCACGAACCATGTCTGGAAGATCGTGAAGAACGGGGTGCTGCTGGATTTTTGAACCGTACCACCCGAAAGGCCAAACCAATAACGGGAGGCGGGCGCTATATTCACGTGTGTGGGACGTCCTGTCGGACGTCCTTGCCACGATTGAATGGGAACGCCCGCCAATGCCAACCAAGCACCTATACCGCAGCAGACAATACCGTCTGCCGTATTTCAATTATGCCGGCACCGGATGGTACTTCATCACGATCATCACCTGGCAGCGGGAACCGCTGTTCGGCAGGATCGAGAACGGGGTGTTGATCCGTTCTGCGCTGGGAGAGATCGCAGAGCAGCACTTCCTGGCGATGCAGGAGATCTTTCCGTTCGTCACATTGGAAGCTCATGTCGTCATGCAGGACCATGTCCATTGTCTGATCAAACTCACCAATGCGCATGAGGAACGGTTCCTGAAAGAACGAGCGTTCCGGCTCCGCCCGCATTCCGTCTCATCGGTGATCGGCGGCTACAAATCGTCGGTGACCGCGCGGGCCAGAAGAGCAGGATTCACGGATCGGATCTGGCAGTCCCGGTTCCACGACCGCATCATCCGCTCCGAACGGCAGCGGCAGAACGTCAAGCGCTACATCGCGCTGAACCCGGTGCGGTGGCAGCAGAAGCAGGATGAACGGAGGAAGAAGTAGATCGCACGTCCTGTCGGACGTGCGGACCCGGCGTCCTGTCGGACGCGGACACCAGGGGCATCCGGCAGGAAGCAGCATGTCTGCACAACTGACGGCACTCGGCACATCCGGCGGGATGCCACACGTAAGCACATCCGACAGGATGTGCCACCAGAGCATCCTGCCGGATGTGCACGCACGTCCTTTCGGACGTGCGGACACTGCGTCCTTTCGGACGTGCGGACACCGCGTCCTGTCGGACGTGCGGACCCGGCGTCCTGTCGGACACGGACACACCGCGCCCTTTCGGGCGTGCACACACCGTGTCCTATCGGACACGGACACACCGCGTCCTGTCGGACGCGCACACAACGAAAGGAAGATATGAATACCAATACCATCGCATGCCTTGTCTGCGGACAATCGCAGCAGCAGATACCGCTGATCGCACTCGCGTATCAGAACACCACATTCCACATCTGCCCGCAGCATCTGCCGATGCTCATCCACAAACCGGAACTGCTGGCGGGAAAACTGCCGGGCGCCGAAGGGATGAAGCCGGCCGAGCATCACGACTGACCGCCGCTTTCATTTCAACCGGCGGTTACGTATATTGATACAGTTCCTCTGTTCTTTTAACACGACCATCTTTCGTTAGGGGTGTTCCGCGCATGCGGGACTGAGATTCACACCCTTGATTCGCCCGGGCGACCGGAGCGATGAACCACCTGATCTGGATAATACCAGCGTAGGGAAACGACAATAAAAAATCAGTGTATCATCGTTTTTTATTCGCCGTTCCCGACGTGTACCGTCTGTAACGGCGATTTTTATTTTTAAAAGGAAGAACGATGAAAGCACTGCCATTTCGCTCCGTATCCGCCGCAGCATTCCTGCTGCTTCTCACTGCCGTCCCGCTCTTTCCGCAGCAGGAAGGGGACAGCGTCAAGTACCAGTTCGATCCGGTCCTCGTCACTGGTACGACGGCCAAAGAGCGCGAAACCCCCGTCACCTTCACCAACCTGCACAAAGGGACCATCGAGCAGCGCTACTCCATGCAGGATGTGCCGGTGATGCTCTCTGAACTCCCTTCCATGATCTCGTATTCGGACGGCGGGAACGGGGTGGGATACAATTACGTCTTCCTGCGCGGGTTCGATCAGCGGCGGCTCTCCATCATGGTCAACGGCATACCGCAGAACGATCCGGAAGATCATAATGTGTACTGGATCGACTTCCCGGACCTGCTCGCCAGTTCCTCCAATGTGCAGGTGCAGCGGGGAGCCGGCAGCGCGTTCTACGGTCCTCCGGCCATCGGCGGTTCGGTGAACATCATCACCAATCCCTTCACCCCGAAGCCGTACATGAAGTTCGAGGCGATGTTCGGCTTTCAGGAATACGCCGACAGTTCGCAATCCCTGCCGATGACCATGCGGAAACTCTCCGCATCGTTCAACTCCGGTCTGATCGACAATACCTACATGTTCTACGGACGACTCGGTAAGGTGGAGTCCAACGGCTACCGCATCCAATCCGCATTCTCCGCCGGTTCGTACTTCTTCGGCGCGCTCCGCTTCGACGAAGGGATGACCACGCGCGTGCATCTGTTCGGCGGACCGCTGCAGGACCAGCTGGTCTATACGGGACTTCCCAAGTGGACGAACGGCAACGCGAAACTTCGCCGGATGAATCTTTCGTATTGGGAGGACGACGGGAAACAATTCACGTTCGCAACGCAGCGCCGTCCGCAGGAGAAGGAGGGATTCAACCAGCCTCATTATGAGATCCTGAACGACTGGAAACTCTCCGAAACGGAGCATCTGCACAACACGCTCTTCTATTATGACAGCCACGGTTACTTCGACTATGACGGTTCCTGGGGCGATGCGTCCATGTTCCGTATCGACAGCGCGAACGGCTTCGCGCCGACGCCGAGCATTACCAATGCGATCATCCGCGGCGGGGTGGACCTGGTGCAGTGGGGCTGGCTCTCGCGGTATGAGCTGCAGCATGAACGGGGAGAATTGACGATCGGTGCCGAGTACCGCCATCATTGGGGTTCGCATTGGGGCAAACTGCAATATGCCGAAGGACTCCCGTCCGGCTACGATCCCGATACGCGTTTCTATCAGTATGACGGCATCAAGCACATGGCGTCCCTCTATATAACAGAGAGCTACAAACTGCAGGATGATATGACGCTGATGGCGAACCTGCAGTTCGCGTTCAATGAGTATCAGATCCGGAACGAGCGGTTCCGGAACAACAGTTTCAGCGTTCCGTACCTGTTCGTCAATCCCCGGCTCGGGCTCAATTATAACATCACGGAAGAATGGAACACGTACGTCTCGTTCGGCTACACCTCGCGTGAGCCGCGGCTGCGCAATCTGTACGCGGCGGAGGATGCGTACTTCGGTGCGCTTCCGGCGTTCGAAGCGGATACGGCGGGCGGTGTGACGCGGTACGATTTCTCCAAACCGATCGCCGCACCGGAGCAGCTGCTCAATCTGGAACTCGGTGCGGGATACAAGGAGAGCACGCTGCAGCTGAATGCCAATGTGTATTGGATGGAATTCACCGACGAATTGGTGAAGTCCGGACAGGTTGATATTTTCGGAAATCCTGTGTATGGTAATGCTCCGCGCACCAGACATATCGGAGCGGAGTTCGATGGGTCGGTGCAGTTCCTGGACCGGATCATCATCAGCGGCAATGCCTCATTCTCTTTGAATTCCATCGTGGAGTTCTCCACGGTGGACAGCGCCTCCGGCGGCGTCACCTACCGTACAACGCTGGACGGAAATCCCATCGCCGGTTTCCCCGGCGTTACGGCGAATCTCCGCGTGACGTGGCAGGAGCAGACCGCATCCGTCTCCTTCGTGCTGAAGCATGTCGGCTCCTTCTACACGGACAATTTCCAGAACACCGCCAACCGGAACGATGCGTGGACGGTGCTGAACTTCGAGTCGCTGTGGACGATCACGGAGGTGAGCGGAGCGGAGATCGGACTGCGCGGCGAAGTGCGGAACGTGCTCAATGCGCTCTACATGCAGACCGGGGAGGGGAATGCCTTCTTCCCGGCGGCAGAGCGGAACTATCTTGCGGGCATCACAGTACAATGGTAGCGGCGGTGATGTCCGGACGAAAGAATCGATCCATGAAGAAACGAATCCCGAAGCATGCCCTGATCATCTGCAACGGCGAGATGCCGTCACTGAAGCTCATCACGCCGTTCCTGCGGACGAAGCCGTTCATCATCTGTGCGGACGGCGGTGCGAACCGCGCCCGTCCATACGGCATCACTCCCGATGTGATCATCGGGGACCTGGACTCCATCACACAGCGGACACGTCAATATTTCGCCACGGTCCCTATTGTGCATAATCCGGATCAGTACAACACCGACCTTGAGAAAGCGCTGGACCATCTGCTGGAACTCGGCGTTACCTCGGCAACAGTGATCGGGGCAACCGGGGAACGGTCCGACCACACCATGTCCAACTTCAGCATCCTGCTCAAATACCACAAACGGATCGCGCTGCAGTTCCTGGATGAGCGGTGCACCGTGGAGGTCGTCCGCCGTTCCGCGCGGTTCCGCACCGCGGCAGGACAGCAGATCTCTCTCGTGCCGATGGGGCGCTGCAGCGGCATCACCACGAGCGGCCTGAAATATCCTCTCAAGAACGAAGCGCTGGAACTCGGTGTGCGGGAAGGACTGAGCAACGAAGCGACCGGTTCCACCGCCGGTGTTTCCGTGAAAAAAGGGGCGCTGCTCCTCTTCATCATCCATTCCCACATCACCCGCTGAGCCGATCGATGATGGAAAGCGCCGCCGAAGTTGTTGCTGTCGTTCTGGGATTGATCTCCGTCTATCTCGTCACCAAAGAGAACGTCTGGTGCTATCCGCTCGGCATCATCTCCGTCTTCATCTATATCTTCATCTTCTTCGAAGTGAAACTGTATGCCGATATGGGACTGCAGGTGTTCTTCATTGTGCTGCAGGTGTACGGATGGTATGAGTGGCTGTACGGCGGAACAGGGAGGACGGAACTGCAGGTGACGCGGGCGCCGCGGCGGGTACTGCTCATCAGCGCGCTGTTCGTGCTGCTCGCCACGGCAGCGCTTGGAGCAGCGCTCCATCAGCTGACCGATGCATCGCTGCCGTACATCGATTCATTCCTTGCGGTGCTGAGCATGGCGGCGCAGTGGATGATGGCAAGGAAGCATCTGGAGAACTGGACCCTCTGGATCGCGGTGAACATCGGGTCGATCGGGATGTACGGCGTGAAAGGGTTGATGGTGACGATGGTGCTGTATGCCGTTTATCTGGGTCTTGCGGTGTACGGTTACCGTGAATGGAAACGTGCGCTCGTTCAGCGTCCGGTGTGAAGCGATTCCATCGCCCGGCCGATCATCTCCAAAGCATTCTCCGAATTGAACGGTTTCAGCATCACATCCCACGCCCCCATTGCGAAGAGCTGTTCCTTTGCGGCCGGATCGATGTAGCCGGTCATGACGATGAACCGCACATTATCCCCGCGGGAAAGGATCTCTTTCATCAACGCTTTACCATCCATCTTCGGCATGCCGAGGTCGGAGATGATCAGACCGACGGTTGAACGGTGCTCTTCGAACGCCGCAATGGCCTGATGACCGTCGTAGGCGCAGTGTACCCGGTATCCCTCCAGCTCCAATATCTCCTTCAGCATCGCGGCGAGGTCCTTCTCGTCGTCCACAACGAGGATCGATCGTTCTGTATGTTCCACTTTCGGGTGCTCCTTTCCAGATGACGGAGCCGGCGGTTCCGCCAGCTCTTCGATGACATGGGTTGCCGGAACGTAGATGGTGAAGACCGTTCCGCGTCCGACCGTGCTGGTGACGCCGATGAATCCGCCG
>JAVBYA010000336.1 GCA_030824295.1 Bacteroidota bacterium | reverse complement strand
GACGTTCTTCAGGCAGAGCAGGATGTCGTCCGTGACCGATTCCTTCAGGAGATATCCTTGTGCGCCGAGGTCCATCGCTTTCTCGAAGATATTCTCTTCGCTGTGCATCGTCAGAAAGATGACCTTCGTTGTCAGCTGTGCCTGATGGACTGCTTTCAATACCTCGAATCCGGTCATCTTCGGCATCTGGATATCGAGCAGTGCGATATCCGGCGCCAGCTCGGTGATCAGCCGCAATGCCGTCACACCGTCCCCGCACTCGGCAACAACGGAGTAGTCCGTCCCGGACGCGATCACTTCAGCGAGTCCTTTGCGGAAGATCGGGTGGTCATCGGCGATGAGTATCGTTCTCATGATGTTCGCGTCCTTATCGGTATATCGATCTTGATGATGGTCCCGGCTCCCGGTGCGGAGTCGATGTGGTACGTTCCGCCGAGGATCTTCACCCGTTCGTTCAAACTTCGCATCCCGTATCCATCCTTCTTCTCTTTCGGATCGAAACCTTTCCCGTTGTCCCTCACAATGGCACGGAGGGAATCCTCGTCCTGCACGATCGTCACTTCCACCGCGGAAGCATCCGCATGTTTGACGGCATTGTTCAGGACCTCCTGCACCGATCGGTAGAAATGGATAGCGTGTTCCTTCGGGATGAGTTCATCGATCGGGTCCACCGTGAACGATACCGTGCGGTCCCCTACGTGGGCGATCCTCTTCAGCATCGACTCCACAGCGGCGGTGAGTCCGACCTCTTCGATCTGCAGCGGATGGAGATTGTAGGTGATCTTCCGGACATCGCCGATGGATTCGAGCGCGCTGGACGAGATGATCTCGAACTCCCGCTGCATCGCCTCCGCGCCTTCCTTCCGCAGTCCCATCTTTGCCCGGTTCGCAATGATGAGCAGATTCTGACCGAGGCCGTCATGCAGTTCGGATGCGATGCGTTTCCGTTCCGTTTCATACACGTCCATTAGTTGTTTCGAGAAGTGCTCCTGCGACTCCGCCTCTTTCCGAAGACGGAGGAACCGTTGCCGGACGAAACCGGAAGCGATGCCGAGAAAGAGCAGCGCCGCGGATGTTGTGAACCACCATGTCTTCCAGAACGGAGGGAGGATGGTGAACGCATACTGCACCGGCTCCGTCCATGCTCCGTTCCTGTTCCGTGCCCGCACGGTGAGCGTATATTCGCCGGACGGCAAGGTCGTGTACCGGATGGTGCGCATGCGGGTCGGCGGATTCCAATCCGTTTCAAAACCGCTCAGCCGGAATTGGAATTCCATATTCTGTTCATCGAAGTAACTCACAGAACCGGCCCTGAATGTCACGATCCGTTCATCATACGGCACGGTGTGGAAGGAGGACACAACGGTCTCATGCTTGTCATCGCGGATGCGCTCCAGCGTGAGCGGCGGAATCGGGATATAGGAGATCCTCTCTGTATGCGGGAATTTCGTCAAACCGCCGCGCGTTCCGATCCACAGATTGCCCGAACGGTCCTCGGCGATCGACTGCACGATGTCGCCGGAAAGTCCGTCGCGGGTATCATACCGGGCGATGACGGAATCGGACCATTCGACAAGTCCGAACCACGTACCGAACCAGAGATGCCTCTCGTTATCCTCATGGAACGCAGTGATCATATTGTTCTCCAGCGGGAAAGCCTCCTGCGCCATCGCGGTGAATACGCCGTCCAGAGAATAGGAAACGCCCGCTTTCGAGATGAACCACATCCTTCCGCGTGTATCTTCCTTGATCAGGTCGGTATTCGGCGCGGGTGAACCGGCCTGCGGGACGATCCTGCGGACAGTTCCGCGTTCGATGATCCCATTCCAATCATTGCCTGCCGTGAACCAGATCCTTCCGCTGCGGTCCGATGCGATCGCCGCGATATCCTCATCCGGTATCCCGTCCGCACTGTCGTACCGTTGAACGACACGGCCGTTCACCAGATGGAATATCGCCCCTTTCCTGCCGACCCACACACCTTCACGCGCATCCGCGGTGAGCGCATAGATATACTCCTGCGCCGTTCCGCGTTGGATCTGGATCCGGGAGAATCTCCCGTCATTGTAGGATAACAATCGTCCGTTCGTACCGAGCCAGATGGTCCCGCCCGAATCCTGCACGATGCTGAAGCACGCCATATCCTTCAGCAACGGTTCACCGGTCAGATCATGGATCCTGCCGTCCGCATCGATCCGGGTGATCGAACGGTATCCACCACACCAGATATTGTCCGAACGGTCCGCCAGCACGGTAAGGATCCCCGAGATCCTCTGTTGTTCGGAATATTTCAGCGTGTACCGCCGCGGCAGTTTCATCACTCCGTTCGCCGTTGCGAACCAGAGCGAGCCGTCGCGGTCCTCCAGGATGGAGCCGATCGATTCATTCACCAATCCCTGGGCCGTGCGGATCCGCGTGGTCCTTCCGTGTTCGCGCAGGATGATACCGCCGCCGCCGGTTCCGACCCACAGAGCTCCGCGCGAATCGGTCAGCAGCGATTGTGTCTTGATGGGATCGGAGAAGCCGCGAAGATCGATCACCCTGGCGAGTGAATCATTTCGAAGAGCGAACACACCTTTGTTCGGTTCGAGCCGGCCTTCGGTGGTGCCGAGCAGGACGGTGCCGTCCGGCGTCATCGACATTGCCAGCACTGCCGCATCGTGGATGAATTCCGATGAAACGATGCGCACACCATCCATCGTGAACCGAGTGACCCCGCCGTTCGTCGAGATCAGCAGCCGTCCTTCGGCATCGTGCAGCATGAACCGGATCCAGTTCCCTTTCAATCCGTTCGCCGAGGAGATGATCGTGACGCTCCCCTGTTCTGTCACAACCGCCGCGCCGCGCCGCGTACCGAAGACCGTGGTGCCGTTCTTTCCGCAGACGATGGAATAGACCGAATCGCTCGGAAGGAAGGAATGTGATTGTCGGAACCATTCGACGGAATCCTTCACTCCGTAGCGGACCTTGGCAACGCCGTTCCCTTCGGTGGCGATCCAAAGGGAACCGCTCCGGTCCTCTGCAAATCGGGTAACGACGGACCGGCGTGGACCGGAGGAGAGGTACGGAATGAACTGTTCACCGTCGAAACGGAAAGCGCCGCCGACTCCTCCGAACCAGAGCGAACCGCGGGAATCCTGAAAGATGGTGTTGACGGAAGAAAGTTCGAGTCCCTCTGCAGAGGAATAATGCTGGAAGGAATAGGATTGTGCGGAGACAGAAGAGGAAACCGCGGCCGAGATCAGAACGATCTGAACAAGAGTACGAAGCGCTGATCTCAATGAGTTCCTGATGGAAAGGAGGATGAAGAAAAAGAGTCCTTTGAACATACCAAAAACGGCGGGGGATGTCAATTTCAGCGGCAAAAAGAAAAGCCCGGTCTCCGTCAGGTTGCCGGGCTTCGCAGTGCGGTGGTGCAGCATTATTTGACAAGGATCATTTTACGGACGAGTCTTGACCCTCCGGCTGTCATCACGGCAAAATATGTACCGCCGGCAGATCGCTCCGCGTTCCATGTTACGGAGTGCTGACCGGCCGCTTTGATCCCCTGCACCAGTGTTGCGACCTTCTTTCCGCTGATATCAATGATTTCCAGCGAAACATGACCACGTTCAGACAATGAGAATCGAATGGTCGTTGATGGATTGAACGGATTCGGATAGTTCTGTTCCAAAGCGAATTCCCGGGCAATGGATTCCGTGTTCGGCACCGAAAGGAGCTTATTATAGAGCGGCCGTTCGAAGACACCGTTGCCGTGCGTTACGGCCCGTATCGCTTTGTTCGGATACGATACACTCAGATCCATGATCAACGCCGATTCCGCCAATCCCTCCATGAACGGTTCCCACGTTCCCCCGCCGTTCGTGGAAAGGAACACACCGAGGTCGTTCCCCACATACAAATGTTCCGTTGCGAATGGATCGATCGCTACGGCGGATGTCGGAACATCCGGCAAACCGGTCCCGACATCGGTCCAGCTGCCGCCGGCATCGGTGGAACGGAAGAGATGCGACGTTCCGAACCCGGATGCGGTCACATACAGCAGCGCGGAGTTCCTGGGATGGATAGCGATGTCGATCAAGTACCGGTCCGGCAATGTCCCCGTGATGTTCGTCCAGGTCGTACCGCCGTTGGTGGTGCGGAACATCTTCCCGCGGCTCGAGACGGGAGCGGTCGTCACATAGACCGTATCCGGATGCGTCGGTGCGATCGCCAGAGCGAGCGCAGGATTCCCGTCCAGTGTCTGTCCGCCGTTCGTGGCGCTCCAGCTGCCGCCGCCGACAGTGGACTTGTAGATCTTATCCCGTCCTGCATACAAGGTGCGGGGACGCGACTCTGCGAGTGCGTACGGACCCACAAAACTGGTGATGGTACTGGTCGGGACGCCGATATTGCTCCAGTTGATGCCGCGGTTGGTGGAGCGGAGCATGGAGAGATTCTGATACTCTGCGTACATCGTATCCTTGTTGGTGGGGCTCATCGCGGTCATGCATCCGTCACCGCCGATCACACGGCGCCAGGCGAGACCTCCTTCATAGATCGCTGTTGCATTATCCTGCAGTCCTCCCATCGCCAGCAGCGAATCGATGCGCGAGGAGGAGAATCCATTATAGAACTGCGTCGTCTGGTATCCGCCGTTCCTTCCTTCGAATGTCTCGCCGCCGTCAGTGGAACAGAAGACACCGCCGTCATTCCCGAAATAGATCACGCTGTTATCTTTCGGATCGTACACCAATGCGTGATGGTCCGCATGCGAATATTCCGGAGGTCCTTCGGGACCACCCGCCGGCGGCACACCGAAATACCACGCCGCCCAATCCGATTTCTTGGTGAGTGTCGCACCGCCGTTCGTGGACTTCCAGACATCGATACCCACGCACAAGAGAAGAGAAGAATCCGCCGGATCGACCGCTACACCGTGCGAGTACCATCCTTGATAGGTGGAATAATCCTCAGTGGAAATAACGGCCCAGTTCGCACCGAAGTCGACCGAACGGCAGAGCCATGTGCCGGAGACAGCGCCGTTGCCGACGCTGGCATACAGAATGTTCGGCGAGGATGCATACTGGGCGAACTGGATCTTACCGCCGAAACTGACCGGGATACCGTTCGCTTTCGTCCACGTCGTGCCGCCGTTCGTTGTCCGATACACGCCGGCACCGGTGGTGGCGAGATTGCCGTGCGCGGCCACCACACTGTTCGTATCATCCGGATCGAGCACCAGATCGGTCCCCATCGCCACGGGATGCACGTTCGTCCAGCTCTTGCCGCTGTCATCGGAGCGGTAGATCCCCTCCGTCGTTGCCGCCCACACTATATGCGGATGGAGCGGATGGAGTTTCACTGCCTGCACACCGCGCTGCTGCGCGTTGCTCCAGTCAAGTGTCTTCTGCCAGCTCTTCCCGCCGTCCGAAGTACGCAGGATGCCGATACCATAACTGCCGCGCGTGGTGCGGACGCTCAGTCCGCCGATCGAAGCGGTCTGATTATAGACCTCACCGGTGCCGATGATCATCAAGTTCGAATCGTTCGGTGCGATGGCGATGGAACTCACCGACAGGACCGGGTGACCGATCACCATTCGTTCCCACGCCAGCACACCTTTCCCTGCCGTGAAACTGCGCCACAATCCCCCGCTCGCCGAGCCGGCGTAGATCGTCCCGGTCCGCTGCGGATTCACCGCCACCGCCAAGGTCCGCCCGCCGATATTATGCGGACCGATCGCGCGCCACGCTCCAGATTCAGTAGTGAGCGGACGGTCCGAACGGAGATCGGAACGGAGCCGGCTGAACTCTGCAGCGTATTGTGTATCGTTCACCTGCGTTCCGGGATACGCGCGCTGGGCTGTCCATAACTGCAGTGCCTGCATAGCGCCGGAGAATCGGAGCGGTTTCTGCTGCGGAATGATGAGTAGGCAAAAAATGAGAAATGAGATTGTGACTGTCGCGGCAATAGAGATGTTGCGGATCATGGGATTCCTTAAGAGTATCCTTTAAAATACAGATGTCCGGCACCGTAAGCAATGTTTCGGTCCGGACATCATCAATACCGTATCCGATGGATCACTTCAACAGCATCATCCGCCGAAACTGCTGTTTCCCGTTGCTGGTCACCTGTGCAACGTAGACCCCGCTCGCAAATCGTGATGCATCCCATACAACTTCATGCCATCCGGCTGTCTGCTGAGCGTCAACGAGTGTTTCCATCACCCTTCCCAACAGATCATAGATCCGTAATTTCGCCGAAGCGTCCACCGGAAGTTGATACCGAATGGTGGTCGTCGGATTGAACGGATTCGGATAGTTCTGCTCCAGCCGCAATTCATACGGCACTATTACCGGTTCAGGGAGTACGTAGAGGAGTTTCCCATAGGTCTTTCCGCTGATCCTAGCGCCGATCAGTTCCCAGGTCGGACCGACCGGAATGGACCGGCCGATG
>JAVBYA010000497.1 GCA_030824295.1 Bacteroidota bacterium | reverse complement strand
GGGGGAAATTCGTCACCGATTTTGTATCCGGTAAAGGAATCTGATGAAGTCGAAACTGTTCACACTCGGGATCGAGGAGGAGTTCCAGATCGTCGATCCTGTATCGCGCGATCTGAAGTCCCACATCGAAGAGATCCTGGAAGAAGGGAAGATCATTCTTCGTGAGAATATCAAACCGGAGATGCATCAATCCGTTGTTGAGGTGGGGACGGATATCTGTGAGAATGTCCAGGATGCACGAAGGGAAGTCTCCAAACTTCGGAAGACCCTTTCAGGCCTGGCTCGAAACAACGGACTCCGTATCGCTGCGGCCGGCACTCATCCGTTCGCACGGTGGGATGCTCAAAAGATCACGGACCATGTGCGGTACCATGAGATCGTGGAAGATATGCAGCAGGTCGCGCGTGCGAATCTGATCTTTGGTCTCCACGTTCATGTGGGGATGCCGGACCGCGAAACGGCGATCCAGGTGATGAACACGGCGAGGTATTTCCTTCCGCACATCTTCGCTCTCTCCACGAACTCCCCATTCTGGAAAGGGAGAGATACGGGATTCAAATCGTACCGTATCAAGATCTTCGAGCGCTTTCCAAGGACCGGTATCCCCGATATCTTCGAATCACTTTCCGATTATGAAGATTATATCAAGCTGCTGATCAAAACGAACTGCATCGATAATCCGAAACGTGTCTGGTGGGACATCCGTCTTCATCCGTTCTTTGATACGCTGGAATGGAGGGTCTGTGACATTCCGATGCGTGTGGATGAGACGATCGCATTGGCCGCACTCATGCAGGCGGTGACGGCGAAATTGTACAAGCTCTTCAAACAGAATCTCGGTTTCAGGATCTATAAGACACGCTTACTGAACGAGAACCGATGGCGTGCCGCACGGTACGGCATCCATGGTAAACTGATCGACTTCGGGAAACAGGAGGAGGTCCCGTTGGTGGATCTTGTGGAGGAACTGCTGGATTTCGTTGATGATGAAGTGGATGAACTCGGCAGTCGCAAAGAGATCGATTACATCCGCGAGATCATGAGGATGGGGACCGGCGCTGACCGTCAGAAGAAAGTGTGGGAAGAGACGAAGGATATCAACGCGGTCGTAGATCTGATCATCAAAGAAACAGTGATGGGACTGGAATAAGCAGCACGACTAAACAACATTGCGGAACGGACGCATCGTGCATCGTGGATACTTCTCTGATCCTTTGCGTCTTCGTGTTTCAGCAATCAGTACAGTATTTAATTGAAGAGGAATGGTTTGAGCACTGGGATCCCGTCGATCGAATTCGACACAGCATTGAGTAATGGAGCACGGAACGCCGTCCGCGATTGTCTTCGGCTGAAACCGAATGAGCGCATCACTATCATCACGGACAGGGAATGCGCGGAGATCGCCGCCTCGCTCGTCCATGAGGTGGAGAAGATCGGCTCCGCCTATAGTGTGTTCGTTATGGAGGACTATGCCGAGCGTCCGCTGAAGGATATGCCGCAGGTGATCCTGGACGATCTCGCAAAGTCCCAGACGAGTATCTTCGCCGCGATCACGCAGACCGGTGAACTCGGTTCCCGCATCCAGATGACATCCGTGGTGAACAAGCACCGCATCCGGCACGGTCATATGGTGAACATCAACAAGCAGATCATGATGGAAGGGATGTGCGCAGATTTCATCGAAGTGGACCGGATCAGTCAGCGGCTGGTGGAGAAGGCCCGTGCAACGAAGATCATCAAAGCAACGACGCCGGCCGGGACGGATTTCACGGCAGAGTTCGCCCCGCATTTGAAATGGCTCAAGACCAGCGGTATCATTTCCCCGGATAAGTGGGGGAACCTGCCGGGAGGGGAGATCTTCACTTCGCCGTTCAATACCAACGGAATGTTCGTCGTGGACGGGGTCGTGGGAGATTATCTGTGTCAAAAGTGGGGTGATATCGAGAAACACCCGCTCTTCATTGAGGTCGTGGATAACCGGATCAAGTCCGTGGAATGCACCAACAAGGAACTGCTCAAGGAGTTCCTCGATTACACCCACACGGATGAGAACAGCGACCGCGTCGGCGAGTTCGCCATCGGGACGAATATCGCGTTGAAGAGCATCATTGGACACATCCTGCAGGACGAGAAGTTCCCCGGAATCCATATTGCGTTCGGGCATCCATATGCGGACCATACCGGTCAGAACTGGGTCTCGACCACACACATCGACTGTGTGGGACGTAACTTCAATATTTGGATGGATGGTGTGCAGGTGATGGAGCGGGGCAGGTTCATCTTCGAGAATTTTTGATCCCTCAATGTAGCGGTCCTCCGGACCGTTCGCTGCACAGCCTCTTTCCATTATGATCCCAGAGATCCGCGAACGTATCAATGCCGAGTTCACCGATGCCCGCTTTCAGGAATTCCTGAAGGAGCTGAACACCACCTTTCGGTATCCTACAGATTTCCGTTCTGCGGAAACGCCGATCTTTCTCTCCCGGGACCTTGCCGCACAATTGGTCATCGGTGCGGAGGAACTTGTGGCACAGCTGCAGACCCCGGAGTTCTCGAAGCATGCAGCCACAGCGATCCCTCCCGGACTCTCCGTCCCGAACGAAACCCCGCACCCGGTCTTTCTGCAGGTCGATTTCGGTATCTGCCAGGCTGCGGATGGTTCCTTCGTTCCGCAGCTCATCGAACTGCAGGGATTCCCGTCGCTGTACGGATTCCAGGCATTCCTGAACGATACCACACGAAAACATTATTCCATCCCTCCCACATTCGCTGCGGCATTCAATGGTTATGTCCGCGAGTCATATACCAACCTGTTGAAAGACGTGATCGTCGGAGACGAGGATCCGGCGAATGTCGTACTGCTGGAGATCGAACCGGAGAAGCAAAAGACACGGATCGATTTTGCCGTTACTGAAGCGATGCTCGGCATCCGCACCGTTTGTCTGACCAAGGTGAAGAGACGCGGTAAGGAACTGTTCTATGACCGTGACGGTGTCGAGACCCCGATACGGCGGATCTACAATAGAGTGATCTTCGATGAACTGCAAAGAAAAGGGATCAAAGCAGAATTGGATTTCACGCAGGAATTGAATGTGCATTGGGTGGGACATCCCAATTGGTATTTCCGGATCAGCAAGCATACGCTGCCGTTCCTGAAAAGCCGGTATGTTCCGGAATGCAGACTTGTGAGCGATCTTTCTGTCTATCCTGTCGACCTTTCCGGTTATGTCCTGAAGCCGCTGTACTCCTTCGCCGGACTCGGTGTGGATATCGATGTGACGAAGGAGAAACTCGATGCATTGACCGACCGGTCGCAGTTCCTGCTCCAGAAGAAAGTGGAGTACGCGGACCTGATCAAAACACCGGACGGGTACGCGAAGGCGGAGGTCCGCATGATGTTCGTGTGGCCGGAAACGGAAGGGAGCCGTCCCATTCTCGTTAAGAACCTCGTTCGCCTCAGCAAAGGGAGGATGATGGGGGTCGACTTCAACAAGAACAAGACCTGGGTCGGTTCATCCATCGCCTATCACGAACCGGTATGGTCCCGTCCATGAAGAGGATCCCGACCCATCATCTGTTCATCAAGAATATGGTCTGCGACCGGTGCATCCGCGTTGTGCGCGACGAACTCACCGGCCTCGGACATGACGTCCGTGCTGTCACTCTGGGTGATGCGGAGATCGGCAATGCGCCGTCCGAACAACAGGTGAGCGCCATCCGTTCCATGCTCTCCGCGAATGGATTCGAGTTGATCGAGGATAAGAATGCCCGGATCGTTGAAGCCATAAAGACGGCGGTCATCAGACTTGTGCACCATGATCATTCCTCGGCACCGTTGAAGATGAAATACTCCGAAGCGATCGCCAAAGAGGTCGGCAAAGAGTATCACGCACTCAGCGTATTGTTCTCCTCGGTCGAGAACATGACCATCGAACAGTTCATCATCCGGCAGCGGATCGAACGGGTGAAAGAACTCATCCGGTATGATGACCGTTCGCTGAGCGAGATCGCGTATATGATGAAATACAGCAGTGTGCAGCATCTTTCCTCTCAGTTCAAAACGGTCACCGGCTTCACACCGACCGCCTTCAAGTCACTCGCTCCCACCCATCATGCCCGCCGGCGAATGCCGTTGGATAAGGTGAAATAAGTCCATACGCCTGTCCATCCTGCTGGTAAGAATTCTATACAACTTTCTCCGTATAGTGTACGGCATCCCCGCCGAAGGCTCCGTATCATACAACTGTAGTCACGAACACGATGCAGCCGATCCAAAACACTGAGAACAACGGAGGAACAATGATCACCAAGAAGATCGAGATCGAAGGAATGACCTGCGGACATTGTGTGATGTCCGTAAAGAAACAACTCGGCGCAATGACCGGTGTGACTGTGCAGGAAGTATCTGTCGGATCAGCAACGGTGAACATGGATGGACCGACGGTCACGGATCGGGACCTGCAGCGTGCGGTAGAAGAGGCCGGATACACCGTTGCATCGATCCAATAATTGGACGACAGCGCTATTTCATGGGATCCCTGAAAAGGATACGAACATTATGGGAATGAACATTCAAACACTTTCACTTCCGGTGGAAGGTATGACCTGCGCCAGCTGTGTGGCCCGCGTGGAAAAGGTGCTGGCGAAGATGGATGGCGTGGAAAAGGCAACAGTTAACCTGGCGACCGAGAAAGCGACCGTCCGTTTCGATCCCGCTATGGCAACGCCGGAACGTATGGCACGCGCAGTTGAAGATGCTGGTTACACATTGGTGGTTGCTGATCTTCCACAAGGGAGTGCCGTTCCTGATCACTATGCTGTGTTGAAGAAGGAGTTCACCATCAGTGCCGCCATCGCCGTTCCGGTGATGGTCATCAGCATGGTGAGCATGTCCGACTGGTTCATGAACATCTCGCCGGTCGGTATGGATGATCTGAACAAATTGCTGCTGCTCGCAACATCCGTCGTGATGGTCCTCTCCGGACGGCGGTTCTTCACCGTCGCCTGGAAGCTGGCGAAACATTTTGAAGCGGACATGAACACGCTGGTGGCAGTCGGTACCGGTGTAGCATATCTGTACAGTGCCTTGGTGGTGCTCTTCCCGGATTGGTTCCCGGATTCGGTGAATACGATGGATGTGTATTTCGATACTGCTGCAGCGATCATCACGCTGATCCTTTTGGGTAAACTGCTGGAGACCCGCGCCAAACGAAAAGCATCGGATGCAATGAAAGGACTCATGTCCATCCAGCCGAAGACGGCACGGGTCCTCAGGAACGGAGCGTTCATCGAGGCACCCATCCGGGAAGTGATCGTAGGGGACAGCATTCAAGTCCGGCCCGGAGAGAAGATGCCGGTGGACGGTGTCATCACCAGCGGCTCGACGGCGGTGGATGAATCGATGATGACAGGGGAGAGCATCCCCGTCCCCAAAACGGCCGGAGACAAAGTGCTGGGAGGAACGATCAATACCACCGGCAGCGTGGAATTCCGTGCAACGGCAGTCGGCAGCGATACGATGCTCGCGCAGATCGTCCGATTGGTGGAGGATGCACAGGGATCGAAAGCTCCCATACAATCGCTGGCGGACAGGATCGCCGCGGTCTTCGTTCCCGTGGTGATCGGGATCGCACTGCTCACGTTCGTGCTGGGACTGCTCATCTGGCAGCTGGAGTTCAGTCAGGCAATGGTCCATGCCATCGCCGTGCTCATTATCGCATGTCCCTGCGCATTGGGACTTGCTACGCCGACCGCCATCATGGTCGGTACCGGCCGCGGTGCATCGGAAGGAGTGCTCATCAAGAATGCAGAAAGTCTGGAACGTGCCGGCACCGTCACGACCGTCGCTTTCGACAAGACGGGGACGCTGACGGAAGGAAAACCATCTGTCACCGGGATGATCACATATAATGATATCTCTGAATCAGAGCTTCTTCAGTATGCTGCTTCTGTCGAGCAGCGTTCTGAGCATCCTCTCTCCAAGGCTGTGGTGAATGCTGCGGCCGCCAGGCGATTGGAATTGCTGCCGGTGGAGGGTTTTCTGGCGAATCCCGGATCCGGTGTGACCGGTAAAGTGAACGGCAGGAATGTTGTGATCGGCAAGGATACCATGATGAACGAAACCCTCATCAACATTACTGCTGCAAACGAGGCAGCGGCTCAGCTCAGAAGCGAAGGGAAAAGCGTCATCTTCGTTGGCCTTCAGCGGAAACTGGCCGGCATCATCGCTATCGCCGATACGATCCGTGATTCATCCGCCTCAGCCGTCGCCGCCCTGAACGGGATGGGGATCAAGGTTGCGCTGATCACCGGCGACAATGCAGTAACGGCGAGAGCAATTGCGCAGCAGGCCGGCATTACAACGGTCGTAGCAAATGTTCTCCCGAAGGAGAAAGCCGAACATGTCCGCACCATGCAGTCGAAGGGTGAGATCGTTGCGATGGTG